>NZ_JBLYNV010000053.1:0-38235 GCF_049310165.1 Endozoicomonas sp. ALE010
TTGTCCAGAGAAGAGTCCAGCTCCGCCTGAGTCACCTCATCCGGAGTGGCCACCATCACCAGTCCGTGTTCCATTACCTGACCTTCTTGCCTCTGCGTCGCAGCCACTCAAAACGGTGTCCGGCCATAATGGCTGGCCAGTACCCCACCACCAGCTGAGTAAAGAGAATAATTGTCCGCTCCATTAGTAAGCAGATTTCCCTGGAGCCCGATACTTCAGCTCATTGATATTGATCTTGCGCCATGGCAGCTTCAGCACCATTTGCTGGGCGATCGCATAACTGATCACTCGATCATCGAAGCAACCTTCCTGGGCATTAGTGGCTCCGTTGTCTTCAATGACGTAGGTCTGGCACTCCTTTACCGTCTCTACGTTGCAAATCCCCGCATCACCATCCCTGAGCAATGCAGCCAGGTGATCAATCATTAATGGTTTTGATTTGGTCGTGGTCAGCCAGCCGATCCGCTTGGTGCGTTTCTGGGTGCGCTGGTCCACCGTGGTTTCCATATAGAGATTGGGATACTTCAGGTCTTTCAGTTTGGTGATGGTGGTCAGGCCGTGGTTGTTTCTCTCCACACCAGTCAGGGCATTGTTGTAGTAACGCCCCAGATGGTTAAGCATCTTGCCCAGATCATCCGGTGCCACATGGCCAGACCAGTGGGCAACCTGATAACCGGAACGATCCAATACGTCGATGGATGAATAATCACCGTGCTTGTGTTTGTCATTGATGGGAGCTAATCCCTCAGCAACATCGCAACCAATGACATACTGCTGACTTCCCTCCACTGGGTACCAGATGTTCAGTAATCCCGGTTTCTTCCGGTTCAAGCCATTGGGTGTTAACTCACACTGCCATTTGGATGAATAGCATTCCTGTTTAGCCGCTTCAGTATGTTTGGGATCAAAGACAGGGCGACCAGAGAACAGAAACGCTTCCTGAATATTGCAGGGGTATTCCTGCTTGAACTTGTCTTCGGATTTCAGCTCATAGATTTTCTGGCGTCGCCACTGCAGCTGCCCATCATCCAGATCGTAAGTCTGTTTCAGGTATCGTTCGTCGGCATCTGTCGTGAACTCCTGGGGGACTTCGGCACGGTATTCGTCCTGCCAGAACCAAGGTATAAACACCAGTTCAAAATCACCGCGCCCAGCATCAGCGTCCATAACATAATCATAAAACACACCACCGACGCCGTTAGCAGTGCTCTCCAGAATGACCTCAGTATTTTTTTCATACTGAAACTCAGTCAACAGCCGTTCCCGGGCTGGCTTTACCCGTCTTTTTCTTCCAGCCATTCGTCCAGCGTCGGTATCTTTTCCGCTACCACAGTCTGCTCATGGCGATCCCGCCAGTGGTAACGGTTTTTCATATACATAATCAACATGGCTGGTGAAACATCCTTGTTAAGCCCCAATGCTCCCTGCATGTATTTTTCTTCCCAAAATACTTCAGCCAGAACATCTGCCTGAGCCACGGCCTCAGCAAATTCCTCATACTTGTCCATATATGACAGAAACGTGTTATAGCTGATCCCCATTTCCGTAGCGGTAGCCTTTCGGCTTAAACCGGTGCTCATCAACTCCTTCACCTGATCACACATTTCCGGTTTGTATTTGCTGTGGTTGGCCATGGTTAGAATAGCTGTTTGATGGCAAAGGCTATGATGCCTGCGGTAGTGGTGGCAGCGATCCATTGAATCACACTGCTGATGGTCGAGTTTTTGAGTACGGCTTTCTCAATAGTGTCCAGCCGTTCTTCACTGCGCTTTTCCCTCAGAGCCAAGTTCACCATCCTTTCATCGTGTTTAGCCAAGGTCTGCAGGATCTGGGTGATGCCGTCCAGCTTCTGCTCAATGCGATTGAACCGTTCTTCATCACCCATGGCTATCTCCTTGCAACACCCTTTAGTTTCTCAATGGTTCGGGCACCACCCAATCCAAGTAGACAGAGCAACAAAGTAATCACCGTGCTGGTGTCTGTTGTGGGTAACTGTTGAACCACTTCAGACTTATCAACAAGCATCAGTCCGATGATCACCACATCACGAACAATCCAGGTCCAGGCAAGAATAAACACACAGAGCCAACCAAGAGCGGGTCGCCAACCGGAGACAAAGACGGAGGGATGTTTGGCTTCTTCGATATTGGCCAATGCCTGGAGAATATGAGGCTGTTGCAACTGGTGATTCAAAGACAGTTCAGCTTTGGCTCGCTCTTCATCAGACGTGAACAAGCCATCAAGCCCACCCATCAGCGCTTTGGCAATTCCAGCCATTGGGTTCAGGTTAATCATCGTCCACCAGCTCAAAGTGTGGGTAATCCCTAAACCGATGATCCTTTAACTGACCATCCTGATCCCAGTCACCACCCCAGCGCAGCTTGATGCCCATACCCTCAGCAACCCCCAACACATACCCGGCAAAGTGCGCGGATCGCTGATAATCAAACCAGTCCAAGGGATAAGCCATTACATCCACCGCCTTGCTGGGCAGCTGATTGTGGTTACTGTCTGGCCATTGCAACTGCGACTGACCATTTTCAAACGCCAGCATCTGGGCAGCTTTGCCCCGATGACCACAAATAATCGTGCAATCGTAATGCTCAATCACTTTTTTGAAGACACGCTGAAGCCGCTCATCACAAGTCGACAAATGTCGCCTGGACGAAGCGGAAAAGTGAAACATGAAGCCCCTTTTTTACAGTGGTTCAGTTTGGAGGGATAAAAAAAGAAAACCCGGCAACAAGGGCCGGGTTTCTTTGAAAGATTCAAGCAGTGGGAAATCAAGTTATCGGGAACTTTCCCAGCATGAGCTTTTACCGTACTTTTACTCTCACTCTGAGTCAAGGCTGATCTCATCAGCCTCTTTCTGATGCCATATCTTCAGAATCAAGACCTCACGGTCGTCAGCAAGATAGCGAATCTTGTAATCCCTAATGATCAGGTCACGCAAACGGGGATTCAGTTTATCCCCTACCAGAACGCCCATGTTCGGTTGATGACACAGGTTGTTAATTTTCCTGACCAGATACTCCGCCATTCGCTGTGCCGCAGGCGGATTTTTTTCTGCAATAAACTGTCTCAGTCGTTTCAGGTCATCAACGGCACTCCTGGAAAACCTGAGTTTCATTCAGGTGCCTCCAGCTCATTATCACTGCCCCAACTTTCCAGCCATTCCATCACGGCGTCACCATCTACGGTATCTCCCCTGCGCACCTGATCCAGTGCTTCCAGGGTCTCGTCCCACTCTTGCATTTCACGGGCGTGTTTCTTGATGTACTCCCTGACCGCTTCGTTAATAAGATAGTTCCGGCTACGGCTCAACACTTTGGCTAATTGGTTTAACGGTTCTTCAATATCCTGATTCAGACGAACGCTGGATACACTCATACATGACCTCCTTTTTAGTGTATTACATTGTAGTACACTTAAGTTTGGCCTGCCGTCAATAGGGTTCATGCCGGATAACCCCGGATTGCTCCAGCAGATCCTGAGCCTCATCCTCTGCCAGCCGGATCAGTTCATTGCAGACTTGGCGGCACTTCTGCTGCCAGCGGTAAACCGTGCTCTCCCCCTTGCCCTTGATCTGGATCTTACCTTTGTCCTGCCTCAGCCCCGGGTGCTGGAGTTCATACATCAGCCAGAGTCTTAGCAGTACCGGATTGCAGCGAAACGGTTTCGGCAACCGTTTATCACTGCGTAAATGGTGTTGAACCCGCTGCCATGCAATTGAACGATTTTCCTGATTATCGTCATACCGGATCGTCAGAATAGCAAAAAGTTCCGGCTGCATTTTTTCCCGCAGATCGCCCTTACGAATACCATCATCACCCAGTCGTTCATCCCGGGTACTTCGATGCTCTGGTGCAACCGCTGTCTTACGATAACCGGCGTTGATATCCCGCTGCCAGCTGGCGGTTTTTATCATCAGCTCCGGCGTTCCAAAGATCCGCATCAGAGCCGGTCCCAAAGCAAAGTACATGGCAGCCTCCTAATTCAGCGCGGTCTGGATACGATTTCCAATCCAGCGCATAACCGGAACGGCCATAGAGTTACCAAGAGCCTTATACCTCGGACCATCAGGACACTCTTCTGCCGGTTTGTTTTTCCAGGGAATAGCGCTGTACCCATCCGGGAAACCCTGCAAACGTTCACATTCGATGGGAGTCAATCGACGTATGGCTAACTCGGCTTCACCGCTGGAGGTACTGGCAACTGCGTGTTTATCACCGGCGGTTAATGTGTTCATCGGATCACCAGGCTGTCCGATACCCAGGCCATTTCCTTTCCCGTCCTGATGCTCACCTCGCTTGCCAGAATGTCGGGTGGCCTGATCATGAATCGGTATCGCCACTGCAGCACTCAAACCGTTCCCCTGAGCCTGTAACGTCATGGCCACGGTTTCGGAATGAACCGGATCGTCCTTCGGATTGAAGGCAATGGTCGGATGGTTATCGCCCATATGGGCTCGAAGACAGGGTGATAATTCCGATGACCAGTGGCCACCCAGTCGCGACATGGCACCGGGCTCGAACACCACCAGATCCGTGGCATCTTTGTAATCCCGTTGCTTCAATGTGGATGATGTTTTACCAGGACCGTACTGTCCGAAGGCCGTCATATCGTAAGCACTCAGGTTTCCCGTGAGGCTACTTGCTGCAATGCCTGCTCCAGCTTTGGCGGCAGGCTCTTCCCACGCTTCTGCGCCCGGTTCAGAATCCCGGAGCAGGCTCTCGGACTCAAATAGAATCGGCTCCCGACGGGTCCAGTCTCCAAAATCTGCCAGAGCAAAGACCCTTCGACGACGTTGGGGTACTCCATAAAATTGAGCATCACACACCCGCCATTCAACAAGCCCTTCCTTACCGAATGAAACTCCAGCGTACCGCCACTTTTTTGGGCCAGGCTGCTCGGGGCATGACTGGTCAGTGCCAGTAAGTAATCGCAGTACTTCAGCAAAGTCCTTGCCCTGGTTACTGCTGAAGGCGCCGGGTACGTTTTCCCACAGGGCGAAGCGGCAGTTGCCGTGTTTTCTGGCCCACCGAATAATCTGTATTGCTGCGAAGAAGAGTCCTGATCGTTCACCGTCAAATCCTTTTCGTTTGCCGGCCACCGACAGATCCTGACAAGGACTGCCAAACACCACCAGATCAATGGGGCCGAGTTTGCGGATCATGGCTTCCGTGATATCCGTCACGCTGCCAAGGTTGGGTACATCGGGGTAGTGGTGTTCCAGCACTGCACAGGGGAATGGTTCGATCTCGGTAAAACCCACCGGCTTCCATCCCAACGGATGCCAGGCAACAGTCGCCGCTTCAATCCCCGAAAATAACGACAGGTATCTCATGGACTCCTTCCCCCTACGCAAAATTGATAATTCGCTCCACCAGTGATTCCACCTTCAGCCGACTCCAACCCCGTCCCGGATGGAGCACAAACTGGAGCAACACATCCACCGCCGTGGAGTACAACTGTTCAAACGCCTCCTGACTCATGCTGGCAAACTTCAGGCTTCTGGCACGGACCCGAACGCCTCCATCCGGGTACCCGATCACATCGTAAAATCCAGCCTTAACCGTCACCCAGCGGCGGAACTCATCAAAATTTTTCTCCGGCGTGAACCACTGGTCGGTTCCTTCCATCCGGCACGGCTGGGGCTCAAAGTGATCAAAGCCCAACTTCAGCAGTGCAAAGAACTTGCGGTGAAAGTGCGGATTACGTGTCTTGCGAAACTCTGCCCGAATCACCTGCCCGGTCTTTAGCTGTCGTATAAACATCTGGTCATCGTCCGATACCGGCACCAGCATCTGCGCCGAGACCTTCTGCAATGACAGCTCCGCCATCAGATTGCCTCCACAAAGTGCCAGCAAAGCACCATCACCAGCACAACCCAGACCACCGCCAGCCAGATGCCATCCCTGAGCCCATTCATCAGAACATTCCCATCAGTTTCTGGCGCGCCCCCTGCCCATCCAGCGGATCAATGCCCTGCTCAGCCATACTCTCCCTCGCCAGCTGATTCGAGTGAATGGCAGGATCGAACTGGTGCTCGATGGACAACTGGTCTTCCAGCGGCTGGCCCTGGCATTCACGGTTGACCAAAGCCTGGTAAGCCGCATCGAACCGACGCTTCACCTCCCGGCACTCTTCCGCAGTACCGGCATTGCGCAGCTCATACCAACCTGATGCCCGGCCTGCCAGGTATACCGCCCGATGGCTCCAGCCGTGATGAGCGGGTTGACTGGCATGCTCATTGGCTTCCCGCCAGGCTTTGGCCAGCGTGGGCAACCCAAGTTCTTCCGGCATCGGCTGGCACAGCTTGCGAAATTCTGGCGCAGTTGGTGGCCACTCACTACCAGCCAACCTTACACGGTTGAGCCCAATTTCCAGTTGGGCAGGGTGCAGCCCATTCAGGGTTTTCAGCCACTCACCATTGCGATCAGCCAGACCGTAGGCACTGGTCCACTTCTGGCCGAACAGGCCCGTCATGGTCGAGAACAGATTCACCAGATCCCTCTGGCTCAACGTCGTAGATGGCTCCCTCTGCGCTGAAGGCTCCCTGTTCGCTGAAGGCTCCCTGTTCGCTGAAGGCTCCGGGCTGGAGGATATGGGCGTTGGCCTGTTCAACCTGCTCAACAAGGCTGAGTTTTCCAGAATTTCGCTGCCGGGCTTCATAGTTCACCGTCCATGGATTGCTGGCGTTGTCGGGGTTATTCAGGTAGGCCGTGGTGGTCTTCACGTACTGGGTACCCGTCACCTGGGTCTCATCACAGTAACGGGCGTACTTCAGGATGTTGCCCAACAGGGCTTCAGGGGTATGACCTTCCCGGAGTCGTGTTTTGTAGTGACCAAAGGTTTTGGTTTTGTTGCCCTTGTCACCTTCCCGTTTGGGATACTGGCTCCACCACTGTTCGAAAGATTCAGAGAAATCAGCCTTGCCCGATTTAGCCTGTGGTACTTCCCCCGTCCTGGGGGTCGCACCAGTCGTGCTCCCGGCACTTGATGGCACTTCCCCCGTCCTGGGGGTCGCACCAGTCGTGCTCCCGGCACTTGGTGGCACTTCCCCCGTCCTGGGGGTCGTGCGATCGTCAGATCGGACATATGTCTTGTAAATATTTCTCTTATTCTCTTCTTCTCTATTTCTCTTATTCTCTGGGCGAGATTCTGCCGAGCACTTGCCGAGCATCTTCCGAGCGCTTTCCAACAACACTTCGGTTTGCTTCGAGCCCTTGTAATCACTGGCTTTGGCAACCGCCCTTTCGATAACGGGTATCACTCCGGGCAATTCTTCCAGCAGTATCTGTGGCAGTTTGACCAGCAGCTTCAGGCGGGCATCAATCTGGGTGATATTGTCCACAGGATTGTGTTCCATGAACTGCGGAATGCAAATGTACTGGCACTGGTCAGAGGCCAACAGGAAGCCGCTCGCCGTTAGCTCGGCAATCGCTCGTTCAACGCTCGGCTCGTCCCAGTTAAGGTCTGCCGCCATACAGCCTTTTGGCATCCTGAAGATACCAATCAGATTCCCGTGACCGGTGGTCAACAGATAAAGCGCCAGCAGCCTGGCTTTATCTGACAGCGGCTGAATATCATCACTGATCCAGAACTGGCTGGAGACCTTGCCAAACTCTTTCATTGGTCACCTCCTGCCAGAGGTGCTTCTTTTGGAAAATACCTCGCCGCCTGCAGGGCATTCTTCTGATTCAGGCTCATCCACTTTTTCAGAAAGATCACCACGTTCTTTGCCTCACCCGGCTGGTCCCAGCGATCGATCATGTAGTGAAACGCTTTCAACAACTGTTCGCCCACATCAATATCCGGATTTTCCCAGCACAACTCTTCATACAGTGATGCCGAGGTTGGCATGGCGGGCTGTCCTGCCAGTGGCCAGAGAATGTCCTGCCAGCATTGTGGCTGGTCGGGGATGCCCAGTTCGTCGGTATGGATCATGGGGTACCTCCTGCGGTGCGAACAAAGAGGCTGGCTGATGCTCTGAACTGAGCATGAGGCTGAGATTGGCTCATCACATCTTTCCTTGAGGATTGGTTTTTATCGTTACTTCTTTGCTAAAGCAAAGACTTTTAAGAGAATGCGTTGCTTTTAGATTATTTGTAAATAGCCCGACTCATCCAAAGCGAACTCTCGCCCTTAATCAATGGCTCCCAGCCGTGTACTATTTTGCTTATGGATAATGAATAACAGTAATTGGAAAAGAACGTGACAAACTGGACAGACCGGGTCAAAAACAAAGCCCAAGAGCAAAATCTGAAAAATGTCGATATCGCCCGCGCCGTGGGTTGCACGGAAGGGACATACAGTTTGTGGATGAGTGGTGCCCGGAATCCAAAGCTGAATAACAAAATCGCCATCGCTGACGTTCTTGGCGTTTCCATTCACTGGCTGGAGACCGGCGAAGAGCTGCCGGACCCGAAAACCCTCCCCTACATCAGCCTGGATAAGGCGAGCGCTTTCTTTGATGAACTCGATGAAAGACGACAGCAGGTACTCTCGGAGTCGGCCATCTGCATTATTGAGTCGGACCACAAGAGCTTTCTGTTACGGATGGAAAACGACACCATGGTCAACCAGACCCCATCCGATACAGCGATCAGTATTCCCAAAGGTGCCAAAGTTCAGGTGGATACCGTAATTGCCCCTGAACCGGGGAAGATCCTGCTGATAGAACACGACGGTGAACTTTCGCTTCGCCTGTGGAACCCGATCAGCAAGTCGCAACACAGCCTGCGATTCATCAATCGGCTGTACGGCACTTTTGATCTTAACTATGCGGGGGATATCAAGGATATCTACAAGGGCACTGCCGTCGGTGTCAGCTTCCTGTTATAGCGGCCAGCCAATCACCAGCACACCAGGCTGCTGTCCATAGACCTTGATGCAGCGGCCATCGACAATTTGCCGGTCATCTTCCCAGAGAATCCCGTTCAGGGCATCACAATACAGCTTGGCGACATTGTCGAAGTCCGGCTTCACCGCCGGGCGGATGCCCCCTGCCTGCGCCTGACCGGCTTTCGTCCCTGACCAGCTTGATGGAATCGGAAAGACCGCCACCACCAAAACCCCCACGGGGCCAGCCAGCATTTTCTTCAGCTGCAGCCTTGCCAAACAACGAATTTCATTTTCTGCCTGCCGGGTAGCAGCCGGTGTGTAACATCGACCACTTCGGGTAAATCGCGGCCGCCCTTTGCTTTTGGGTATCGAGTTTACAAAAGCTATGACATTTCCGGCATTTCCCGTGTTATTTATCGCCATCTGCAAAGACTCTGGCAAACACTGAATCCACTGCTCTACGCTACCCATCCCTGAACCCGTGTCAGAAAACAAACCACAACCCCCGATATACCAAACCTAAACCATATATTTATAAAAACTATCAATAACAACAAATTAATATGAATATATTATCACTTATCATTTGCAAAGTATTACTTTGCAATTATATAAATATGAAAAACATTTAATTTACAAAAATAAGGAATCTTTAATGGACGCAGTCACCCGCGATCTCAACCGGCACCTCAATGCCATTGACGGCAGGGAAGCCCGTGAAGAGACCATCGAGTCCGAACTGGAACGGATTGAAACCCACATTCAGGCACAGATCGAAGATCACAAGTCCATCATCATTGCCGGTTTTGGCGTTCTGACCCCGGGCAACTTCCTGACCTTTCTTACCCTGGAAGAATTCCACCTCATGCAGGGCTACCGCTGGCTAGCCGTGAAACAGCTGGTGCATGACTGCAACAACGAACACTCCCGGCTCTCCGGCTGGGATGTCATTAACTACGCCAGCAAAAGAGGTTATTGCCGTGGCTAATCAAACCCAATTGGAAAAGAGTTTTCGGATGGAAATTGCCGACCAGGTGCTGGCCGTCAGAAACCGTATTCACCGGGACGAGGCCCTTCGCCATGCCAGCTAAAAAGAAGACCGAACTGATGGAATCTGCTGACGTGTTGCCTGTGGATAAGCCTGCACCTGCCCTGTCTGAAGTGGGCCAGATCATGCAGTCAGCCATCACCCAGAATGCCAGCATCGATACCCTGGAACGGGTGATGAGCCTGTACGAACAAAGCCAGGCCATTGTTGCACGACAGCAATTCAATGAAGCCTTTGCCCGGTTTCAGCAGGAAATGCCGGTAGTAAAGAAAAGCAAGAGTGCTGCTTTCAATACTAAAAGTGGTGGTCGTATGGAGTACTCCTACGCCTCCATTGATGATGTGGTCGCTGCAATTCAGCCAGTTCTTCACCGCTACGGCCTGAGCTACTGGTTTGAGCAGCAGCAGAACGGGCCACAGATCACCATCACCTGCAACCTGGCTCATGTATCCGGCCACTCTATCGGTAACACCGCCACTGGCCCTGTGGATAACACCGGCAACAAAAGCGCCCTGCAACAGATCGGTTCTACCGTGACTTATCTGAAGCGTCAGACTCTGGTCGGGATTCTTGGCGTCGCCTGCACCGATGATGATACCGATGGTTATGTGCCCGATATGAATGACTCGACCCAGTCACCGGTTCACAACCACTACTCCGATGAAGACTTCCAGCGTCTGTTACCAGAATGGCGGGCATCCATTGAGTCCGGCCAACAGAGTGCAGATCGCATCATCCGAAAAATCAATTCCAAAGCTCCAGCCACCCCACAACAAGTACAACAACTGAAAGCCATCCAACCCAGAGGCCACTAAATGGACATTCTCGATATCCAACAGGGGACGCCTGAATGGCTCGCCCTGCGCCAGAACTATTTCACCGCCAGCGAGGCACCGGCCATGATGGGCGACAGTCCCTACCTCAGCCGGGACCAGCTACTCCATCAGAAGAAAACAGGCAGCACCCCAGAGGTAAATGCATTTCAGCAGAAGAAATTCGATGCAGGGCATCGGGCCGAAGCAGAAGCTCGACCGTTGGCAGAGAAAATAGTCGGAGCGGATCTGTTCCCAGCCACCGGCGTCACCATCATTGACGGTTTACCTCTGCTGGCCAGCTTCGACGGGCTGACCATGGTGGAAGACCTGGTCTTCGAGCACAAGCTCTGGAATGAAAAGTTGGTTGCCCAGATCGAAGGAGAAGGTATTGAACCTGCCTATTACTGGCAGTTGGAACAACAACTATTGGTCAGTGGTGCCGAACGGGTTCTGTTTGTTTGCTCTGATGGTACCTCTGCCAACCTGCACCATGTTTACTACGAATCCCAAGACCATCGTCGTGAAGCTCTGATCGCTGGATGGAAACAGTTTCAGGAAGATCTGCACAACTTTGAACCTCCAGTGACCTCACAGGTGCTGGAAGGTGAGCTTATTCAGGATACTACCGCCCTGGTTATCCAACTTAACGGTCAGGTTAATCACTCCAATCTGCCCCAACTTGAAGAGCAGATCCATCACCGCATTGATTCAGCGAAATCCGAACTGGTCAGCGATCAGGATTTTGCCGATGCCGAATCGGCAGTGAAGTTTTTCAAAAAGACGGAAAAGAAACTGAAGGACGGCAAAGAAACCGCGCTTGCCCAGGTACCGGAAATCGCCGAACTATTTACCCGCATAGACCACCTCACCGATGCCATGGCCAGCAAACGCAAGTCGCTGGACAAGCTGGTCAAACATCAGAAGCAGCATATAAAAGACAGCATGGTTCTGAAAGCCGTCACCACCCTTGAAAAAGAACGTCAGGTGATCAATTCGGAACTCACTCCCGGCTGGATCGCCGCCGTGGTTACGCCTGCTGATTTTCAGGAAGTCATCAAGGGAAAAAAGAGTGTTGCCAGTATGCAGTCTTCGGTAAATGACCGGCTGGCACAGGCTCGGATCGAACAGAAGCAGCAGGCACAGGACGTAAAAAACAATCTGGCGATATACCGAAAAATGGCAGCTGATAAGGACTACCTGTTTCCGGATCTGGATGTGCTTCTTCATAAAGAGCAAACCGACCTGATGGCCATTATTGAAATACGCCTCAATCAGGAAGCCCGGCAGAAAGTAGCTGACAAACAGCCCGAACCGGTAACAGAAATCGAAAAAGGCGAAGATCAACCCGACTTGCTCTACTCCGATGGCGAAGTCACCGAAGAGATTCTGACCGACGATATCCACGCCATGGAAAAGTGGCTCGGCAAAGGCTCACTGGACTGCTACCGCTTTGACCGCCACGGCAACGAATACCGCATCGAACTGATCATCCGCCGTGCCGCACTGATCACCCCAGCTCAACAACTCTCTCTAAAACCAGAAGAAAAGGAGATCGCCTGATGGTCGCATCCATGAACCGCGTCACCCTGATTGGCAGGCTGGGCAAAGACCCGGACTGCAAAGCCACCGCCAATGGCAATGCCGTAACCCTTCTTTCCATCGCCACTGAAGAGAGCTGGAAAAAAGATGGCCAGAAACAAACCCGCACCGAATGGCATCGGGTGGTTCTCTATGGCAAACCTGCTGAACTGGCCGCTCAGTATCTGGGCAAAGGCCACAGAGTCCTGATCGAAGGACAGCTCCAGACCCGTAAATGGCAGGACCAGAATGGTCAGGATCGCTACCAGACTGAAGTCGTGTACAGCGGGCATAACGGCAAGCTGCTGTTTCTGGAAAAGAACCCCAATGGTCAGCAGGCTCAGCCCCAAAATTATCAGCCACAGCCAGGCACACATCAGAACCAGTACACCAACGCCCGGGATGGCGGCCACACTCCCCAGCCCATGCAGACACAACAGTATGACTCCTACGACGACTCCATCCCATTTTAAAGGAGCTTGTTTTAATGAAAGCCGGAATGAGCCTCACGCCCGATGATCTGGCCTTGGCCATAGAGATAAAACAGAAACAGACCGCTGGTCTCAGCTCGGAAAAGGAGGAAAAGGAACTGGCAAGAAAAATCATGCTGGCGGACCGGATCGGTGACGAAATGGAAGGCCAGCTATTGGATGCAGAAACCGTACTGATTGAAATGACCACGCTGATTGTCGCCATTACTGTCGGTATCCACAGCCCCCGGGCGCGGGATCAGGCCATGCTGGTAACCGGACTGATCCTGCAACGCATCCGGGAAATTGATCAGCATACGACAGTACAAAAGATCACCAATATTCACTGAAAGCAATAACCCACACCCTGCGGAAAACCTGAACACCCAGGTTATCAACAGGCCAGCATCAAAGGACACTGACTATGGACAGCACAGTACCTGCCAATAAAAGCGCCAACCTTATCACCAGCCTGGATCAGGCCGAACTTAAAATCCGTCGTGCCGGAATTATTCGCCTCACTCCTGAGGGATATGAACAAGTGGAAGGCAAACAGGCAAGACAGGAAGCGATTGACGATAAGCGTGAAAAGCAGCTTGCCCGTCACGACACTATGCCTGCGTTGCACAAGCCCGGGATTTATCAACCAGAGTTATCCACACCCCAGGCTTTGCTGGAAATCAATATGGCCACCTCCCTGAAAGCCATTGCCTTTGCAGAAGCACTGGGCTTTACCGGTAATCAGAAACTGCTCTCCGCTGACCGGTTACTGAAAAGCCAGATCGGATTTTCGCCACTGGAAGCCATGGGGCAGAAACAACTGGTGGCGCCTGTCCAGGCCATGACGTTTACGCCTACCCAGCTCGGACAGATGATGACTCCTACCCAGGATCCACGACAAGTGAACAAATCGCTGGAAGCTGCAGGACTCCAGCTCAAGATCGACAGCCAGTGGGTACCTACCGACCAGGGTCAGCCGCTCTGTGAAATCCTTGATACCGGAAAAGCCCATAACAGTGGTGCGCCAGTAAAGCAGGTGAAATGGTATCAGGCCGTGCTGGACCGCTTGCAACCGGCTCTCCCCGATGAATCCAAAACTGAATCGATCGATCAGGATTGCCGCTATGCTGACCCTGCGGTGGTTGGATCTGACAGCGATGACGAGCCTGCGCAAAGAAAACAAAAGCGCAAACGCAACCGCTACGAACTGGACGATTACTTCTCCCTGGTGGAGCTGGGCGAATTTATTGGTCGCAGCCGTCAGCATGTGGTGGAAGTACTGGAGAAGCACAGGATTATCAAATGGACGGGTCAGGGCAAGAGAGGCAAATACCTGCTCACCGATAAGGGCTGGCAGTACGGCCTGATGTATGACCCTTCCGAGATCTGCTTCCACAACCGGAACAGTAAACGACTGACCACCAGCAATGCCCAGCCGGTTCTGGGGTACGACATCCTGAAATTCTTTTAACCGGGTCAGCGATATGGATGCGCTCATTTCCCAGCCCGACCTGATGGAGTGGCCAGGCATTAAGCAAAAAACGGCACTGATCAAATGGATGATTCAAAACCGGATACCGTTTTACTACGGACGTAATGGCGAGGTGGTCACCACCTACGCCGCCATTAACCAGCCATTGATTGGCACTGAACCACAACAAC
Source organism: Endozoicomonas sp. ALE010 (assembly GCF_049310165.1). Taxonomy (NCBI): domain Bacteria; kingdom Pseudomonadati; phylum Pseudomonadota; class Gammaproteobacteria; order Oceanospirillales; family Endozoicomonadaceae; genus Endozoicomonas; species Endozoicomonas sp. ALE010. Next base: position 14,421 of record NZ_JBLYNV010000053.1, read on the forward strand.
CCAAAAAACAACCACTCAAATTCCTGTAGGAGATGTATTGATGGGAAGACCACGCAAAAAAGAGAATGCCCAGTTGCCGGATGGCGTCTATCGAAGTAAAGGACGCTTCATCTATAAGCCTTACCACGGGCGAGTTGGTAAAAAGAATGTATTCGGAGCCGAGATTGTATTGGGGCCAGAAACCATGGCCATGTCCAAACTCTATATGGCCATTGAGAACCTGGAGAAAAGTTCCGACCAGACCCTGGGCTGGCTACTGGATGAATACCTGGAGTCAAAAAAGTTCAAAAGCCAAAACAAAGACTGGCAGTACAATAAAAGGCTCTACACCCCCAAAATAAAAAAATTTCCCGTCGAGGGATATGGTACTTTCGGTAATGTGCCCCTCACTCTGATCACCCCGCCATCACTTAACCGGTTCTATGAAAAGTATTCAGATAAACCCGGGGCCGTGGCCATTGTCCGCAAATTAATCTCCAGCCCCTGGAGCTGGGGCAGAAGCCACCTGGAAGGTGTGCCACCAAACCCATCTCTGGATTGCGAAGCCCTGCCAAGACCGAACCGTCAGGATGTGTACGTCAGCGATGAAGACTGCGCCTGCGTTTACTATCTGGCCAACCCGTTCTGGAAAGCGATGATGGAGTTTGCCTATATCTGTCGTGCAAGACGTTCCGAGCTGATCAATATGCAGCGGGATCAATTACTGGAAAAAGGTGTACAACTGAAACGGGGTAAAGGATCGCTGGATGAAATCACCCTCTGGACACCGAGGCTGAGAAAAACACTCAAACTTCTTGAGGACTACAGCAATGGCGAGAAGTTTGAATATGTGTTTGGTGCACCTGAGGTAACCGGCAAAAAAGGCATTCCAATGAGACCGGGACAAAAGATGCACAAAAACACGTTGGACAGCCAGTGGCAAAAACTGATTAACCGCGCAGTAAATGAAGGACTGATTAACGAGAAGTGGCACTTTCACGATCTGAAAGCCAAAGGTGTATCTGACCACGAAGGATTAGTATCCGGCCACAAAACACTGGAAGCGAAGAAAATCTATATCCGGAAAATTCAGGAAGTACAGGGTACGAGGTGATCGAAAGGAAGAGCCAAAAAGGAAGAGTAATGAGAGAAGATATTACCGGATAGTTGTCCGGTTTTTTTTTGCCGCGAATTACACGACATATCTTTGAGAATTGGTGCCCAGGAGAAGACTCGAACTTCCACAACCATACAGTTACTAGCACCTGAAGCTAGTGTGTCATCCTTATATTTCAATGAATTAGCTCAAATCGTTTTAGGAAAAAGTGCGCAAGTGTGTATTATTTTTCGATATTTTGGCCATTTTTTTTAGGACAATTTTTAATGGAAACACATTGAAGGAAAAGAATAATTAAACTAAGGTTACTGTAATACTGACTACAGTAATAATTATACGATGAAGTTTTACAATCGGGAAACAGAGCTCAACCACTTGCAAAACTGGAGCAATAAGGCAGCCACTGGCGGGGCATTAATGACGATTGTCATAGGCCGCAGGAGAGTGGGAAAAACCGCTTTATTGAACCAGGCTTTCCCCCGGGGAGGTGAGTATCGAGCCCTTTATCTGTTTGTTTCGAGAAAGCAGGAACGCCTGCTCTGTGAGGAGTTTGTTGAGCAAATACGCGCTTTGTTAAACGTTCCCATTTTCGGCAATCCGTCCTCACTCAGGGAAGTGATGGAAATATTGCTGCAATACAGCTGTACCGAACCATTAACCCTTATCCTGGATGAGTTTCAGGATATTCAGCGTGTCAATCCCGCCTTTTTTTCAGAACTCCAGCATCTCTGGGATCAGTACAAAGGCAAAAGCCAGATGCACCTGATTTGCTGTGGTTCACTTTACAGCCTGATGACGCATTTGTTCCAGAACAGTAAAGAACCCCTGTTTGGTCGCGCTGACAACCGGATTAATCTGCAACCTTTGAGAACCCAATTCATTGCTGAACTCCTCCATGATCAAAAAAGATTCAGTCCGGAGACCCTGTTGCAATGGTACATGCTCAGCGGCGGTGTCCCGAAATACCTGGAATGGCTGGTCAATATCGATGCCCATGAAAACATCTGGCAGACACTGGTCAGTGAACACAGTTTACTGATTGAAGAGGGTCACTACCGACTGGCCGAAGAGTTCGGTCCGGAGCATGGCACGTATTTTTCCATACTGTCGGCCATCGCTGCAGGCCACACCAGCCGCCCAGCCATAGAGTCACTGTTGGAAATATCCGTCGGACCACAACTGGATCGATTGGAAAAAGAGTTTGAAATTATTGAACGACATCGGCCCGTGCTATCCAAACCGGGTACACGACTGGTGAAGTACAAAATGGTGGATGCATTTCTGGCATTCTGGTTTCGCTTTATATACCGCCATCGCAGCGCCATAGAAATAGGCAACTATAGCTTTATTCATCAGGTGATTGAACGGGATTACCCCACCTGGAGCGGGCATTGGCTGGAGCAGATACACCGTGAGCGCATCGCTGCCAGTGGGCAATACAATATTGTCGGTAGCTACTGGGAGCGGGGAAACCAGAACGAAATTGATATTGTTGCCATCAACGAACTGGAAAAAATTGCCTTAATTGCAGAAGTAAAACGCAATCGGGCCAATATCCGGTTATCCCGCCTGCAGGAAAAAGCGGAAAAGCTTCGTCAGCAGCTGAAAGGGTACGATGTGCGGTTTGAAGGGTTTTCGCTGGAAGATTTTAGCGATTAAATAATAAAAAGCGGTTTATCCACCACAAGCGGTGAAAACCCATGACATTGAACGCAATATCGAACCGTACAGATATAAACGCCTTCGGATCAAACTCCGGTAAGCCTGACTACCGGCAGTAAGGTTTTTACGGTGCTTCCGTCTCAGTAAAGGCCGCCAGCCCACGGGTAGCAGGCCATCCCCCTGTCGGGGCGCACCGGTGGATCAGTTCCGGTTCAGTAAGCCCTGCAACCGCCCCCGGTCAAAAATCACCTGCTCAAACGCCACCGGTGAGTCCGTTTCAAAATGGATCGCCACAAACGCCGGGCAGTCGTCATCCTCGCCGTTCGCTTTCATTTCCATCAGGGTGTAACGGTAGGCACCGGTGATCTCCCGATCCTGAAGACTGTCCGGCAGGACACAGATTTTCAGAATCCGGTTACCCTGACTGAAGGTAAAAGCAGGACCGGTATCATGGCGGTAGGAGATATCCTGAAAGTACCCTGGGATACGGATACCCAGTGCATAGTCACCACCAAACTGCTGTTGATAACAATCCATATCATCCTCACATTTTTTATTCGAGTGTAACTGCTCAGGCCTGTTGCTATCAAAGGCATGGCGTTGGCAGGACAAATATTGCGAGAATAAGTATTGATACGTATCAATGTTTGTACAGCCAATGTGGTGAATAATCCCGCACCATTGAGAAGGTGGATGACCGTCACGTAATGTTCACTGCCGTGATGGAAGATCGTGTGGCTTCATATGACCGAAGTCTCGGAGCACCTAGAGCAACGCGTCAGTATCTGGAACAATAAGCAAAAAGAGGCATCCGGCATGATGAAAGTCGAAAAATATACGCTAAAAGATGGAGAGACCGGCTGGCTGGCGCATATCCGCCAGAAAAAGAAGAGCTGCGAACCCACGGTTGTAACCAGTCGCTTCAGCTGTTCAACCTATGGCAACCTGGCTTTTCAGAAAGCCCTGGAATGGATTGAGAATCGGTATTACCAAACAGCGAATTCAACATCAGAATAACTCCGGCCAGCGAGCCTGTGATAAATTAATTGACCGCCGTTGGGATAAAGCCGGAGAAGCAGCAGGCCTTACCGGCAAAATCGACTTTTATGGTTTGCGGCACACCTTTGGTACCCGACTGGCTGAACTTCGGCTGGATCTGACAACGACTCAGGAGTTGATGAGCCCAGATCGCAAACACCTCGCGGTATCGGAATTAGGGGGGCTAGTAACTACTCACTCAAGAACCTCACTCTCACAACCCTCAACACCCCACTCTCACAGGCAACCTCAGCGTTTTATACGACATACGTCATTCACCCAGCACTCAACATAGAGCGAGTGATAACAAACAATAAGTATAAGATCGATTAAAAAATGGTTCCAGAAAACGAATCCACCTCACCAAAAAAGCCATCATCATACCAAGACCAACATAGTAAAACCCAGCTCTAAGCCGGGACTATTACCAACTATCCATACTGGCGATGCGGGGATCTGCAACGTAGAGACGGTAAAGGAATGCCAGACCTACGTGATTGAAGACAATGGAGCAACCAATGCCCAGGAAGGTTGCTTCGACGACCGGGTGGTCAGCTACGCCATCGCCCAGCAAATGGTGCTGAAGCTGCCACGGCGCAAGATCAATATCAATGAGCTGAAGTATCGGGCTCCAGGGAAATCGGCTTACTGATGGAACGGATAATCATTCTTTTTACTCAGCAGATGGTGGGTAGCTGGCCAGCCATTATGGCCGGCCATCGTTTTGAGTGGCAGCGACGCAGGGGCAAGAAGGTCAGGTAATGGAACACGGACTGGTAATGGTCGCTACTCCGGATCAAGTGACTCAGGCGGAGCTGGATGAAGCACTGGACAACGAACGTCGTGAACAGGCGGTGCGTGATGCCTTTGCTTCAGATCTTTACAGCCGTTGGCAGGGTTATCGGGAAGCCCGAAGGGAAGTGGAAGACGAGTGGTTGGAAGCTCTACGGGCGGTGAAAGGTGAATACGGACCCGAGCAGGAAAAGGTGATGGAAGAGCAGCAGGCCTTGAGCCGGGTGTTTATCAAAATCACCGCCACCAAAGTGAATGCGGCTTATTCCCGGCTGGTGGATCTGTTGTTTCAGAATGTGGATTCTTTCTGGGATATTGTGCCCAGCCCCATGGCGGATATTCCTGCTTCCATTAAACGACAGATCCGGATGATGGCCATTCAGGAGCTGTTGCCTTATCGACTTGATCCCCGAACCCGAAACCAACTCATCCAGGAACGTAACGATGAGATGGAGCGGGAGCTGCTTGCGGAAGCAATGGAAAGAGCTAATGAAGCAGCCATGAAAATGAAGCGGTTGATTAAGGACTATCTGATTAATGCCAATGGGCTGACAGAAATTAAAAAAATGGTTCGTGAGCAGGTCACATTGGGAACTGGTTGCATCAAGGTGGCCACGCTCAATATTCGTAACCATGAAAAATGGGAAAGCGAAGGCGATGAATGGAAGCTCACCGATCACCAGAGCATTGAGCCGGATATTGAGTGGGCCAGTGTTTTTGATCTGTTTCCGGATCCCTATTCCCATGACCCGGGTAAGCCTAATGATCTTTTTCGGCGCCATGTGCTGACCAAACATGAGTTTCGGGAACTGGCAGGTAGTCCCGGTTTTGAGACTGATACCATTCACGCCATTCTGATGGAGTCTCCCCAGGGTAATCATGTTCCTGAAGATTACGAACGGGAACTGCGCAATATCAACAATAACGATGAGCAATATGTTACGCCCCAGCGTTTTGATGTGCTGGAGTACTGGGGGCCGGTAGATGGTCATCAGCTCATGGAGTATGGCGTTACCGATATTGATGAGCAGGCAGAGTATCAGGCCAATATCTGGATCTGCGATGGCCGGATGATTATGGCCAGACTGAACCCACTGAAGCCGGAAGCGATTCCCTATAAGTTTGTTCCTTATGAAAGTGTGCTGCATCGGTTCTGGGGTATCGGCATCCCCTACATGATGAACGACAGTCAGGATGTTATGAACTCCACTGGCAGAGCCCTGCTGGATAACGCAGCCCTGACTGCAGGTCCCATGTTCCAGATGGATGTGAGCAAATTTCCGGAAGGTATGAGCCTGGAAGATGCCAAGAAGATCTATCCCTACCGGCTCTGGTTTTATGATGGAGAGGCCGGTGAAGGGCCGATGATTCAGGCCATCAATATCCAGAGCAATCAGAATGATTTGTCCGGCATCTTTGAAATGTTCCGGAGGTTTGCGGATGAAGAAACCTCACTCCCCAGTTATACCCATGGCGAACAGACTCAGAGCCTGAACAAAACTGCCAGCGGTATGAGCATGCTGATGACCGCTGCCAATGTGGCCCTGAAAAGCGTGGTGAAAAATATAGACGACTACGCAACAGTTCCTCTGATCGACAGTCTGTTCAATTTCGCCATGCGCTGGAGTGATAGCGAAGATGCCAAACGGGGCGATCTGGATGTGGTGGCTATGGGCAGTGCCGCGCTGGTGGCCAAAGAGCTGCAATCGGAACGGATGATGAATGCCCTGAATGTCAGCATGAATCCGGTTCTGGGGCCCATGACCGACCACCGTTATCTGTATAACGAATACCTTAAATCCCTGGATATTGATCCGGATAAAGCCCTGAGACCCGAGGAAGAACTCTATGCCCAATCCCATGCACCTGAAGCCGCAGGAGGCAGAAGCCGTTCTGACGGTGAGCAATCGTCCGGAGTACGAAGTGGTGGAGGAGTATCTTCTGCGCCGACGCAAGCTGCTGCTGGAGAAACTGGCAACGTGCCAGGATTCAACCAATTTGCGCGTCCTGCAGGGTAGAGTGCAGGAGTTGGATGACATTATCGCCTTGCAGCTCAGGGCTGCGACGTATTTGAAACAGCAGTAAAAACTAATCCGCTTCGGCGGTTTTTTTATGCCCAGGGATGGGCGGTATGCCGGTAACGCATGGAGCGGTTACCGGTGAATGCCTGAAATATGTGGATAAGCCCGAGCCCCACAAAATCAGGCTAAACCAAATGTGGACAAGCCATAGCGCCCCACAGGGAGAGTGAAAATGGCAATTGATGCCGAAAAGCTGGATCAGGAAACTGATGCTGAACTGGCAGCCTTAATGGGTCTTGAAACGGAAGCCCCTGCCGCTTTTGCACAGCAAGAGGACGAGCAGGACAAGCAGACCGACCAGAACCCACCCGCTGATGAGTTACCCCCGCCACCTGAACCGGAGCCGGAAGCTACTGACGAAGAGTCAGAGCCGACTGCCCCCATAGCTCGTGAAGAGAGCGGTGAAGACTGGCTGGACAAGTACACCAAGGCGGAAGAGTCCCGCAAGAATGCCCATGCCCTGATGACCCAAGCCACACAGAAAGCCGCAGATCTGGAGCGCAGTAATACAGAGCTTCAGCAACAGATGGCTGTGTGCAGGCCAAAGTGGATCTGCTCAGTCACCAGAGTGCCGCTCAGCCTGACCGTGAACCCGAGTCGTCTGATCAGTTTCAGGAACTCCGTAAGGATTACCAGGAGCTGGACCCGGTGTTTAACAAGTTGGATGAGTCGGAACAGCTCAACCGGAAACTGGAGCAGCGACTTGCGGCTATTGAGAAGGCTCGGCAGGAGCAGGAGGCGGAACAGGCCCGACAGGCATTCTGGGGCAAGTTGCGCAGCCTTCATCCGGATGTGGAACAGATCTCTGCCAGTGAGGACTTTAAAGGCTGGTTTGCACGACAAACGGCTGATGTACAGGAGTTGAGTCGTGTCAGCCCATTGGGAGCGGCGCAGGTCATGAGTCTCTATAAAGAGGCTGCCGGTCTGAGCAATCCAGCCAAAACCCCAGCGCCAAAACCAGCACCCGATCCAGCACAAAAAATGCAGCAGGCAAAACAGATGAGCGAGCCACCGGTGCGGTCCCGCTCGACACCAACCACTCAGGGTCGCCAACCCGCTATGACACTGGAACAGATCGCGGCCATGCCGCAGAAAGAGTTTGATGCCAACGAGGAAAAACTCGATGAGGTTCTGGCCCAGTGGATTAAGCAGGGAGGCAGGCTCTAACCGTTTCTCGAAAGAGATTCAAAGGATCTGAATCATGGCAACGACCACGTTTCCAACAGGGGCTATGGCAAATGCCCTGTCGGTTATTTATTCCAAGAAGCTCAACGCGAAGTTCTATAAACGAACCGTGTTGTCTGCTATCTGTAACACCAACTGGGAAGGCGAGATCCAGTCTGAAGGTTCCAAGGTAGTGATCCGTACCCGTCCCGACATCGCGGTAGCGGATTATGACCGTGCCACCGGGGTCGAGTACCAGGATCTGGAACCACCCAAGGTGGAACTGCCCATCGACAAGACCAAGTACTATGCCTTTGTGGATGACTACATCCAGAGCGCACAGTCCAATATTGAGCTGATCAACGAGTCTTCTGCCGATGCGGCAGAGAACATGAAGATCGCAGTAGACGGCGATGTACTTGGGAATATCTATACCGATGTGCATCCGGACAACAAGATTGACGGTGGTGGTACCGGCGTGGTTGTGGATAAGGCCAATGTGCTGGATTACATCGTCGATATGGGCACGCTGCTGGACGAGAAGAATATTCCCGAGTCTGGCCGTTGGCTGGTGCTGCCACCCTGGGTCTGTGGCATGATCAAGAAGTCCGAGCTGAAAGATGCCTCCCTGGCCGGTGATGGTACCTCCATCGTACGTAACGGCCGCTTGGGCATCATCGACCGGTTCACCCTCTACTGCAGCAACAACCTGGCCACCGCTTCGGGGGTGACCCAGTGCATGGCGGGCGTGAAGGATTTTGCCGGATTCGCTTCGCAGTTTATCAAGCATGAAAGCCTGACGCTGGAGAAGCACTTCGGTATGGGCCATCGTGGCCTGCAGGTGTATGGCTACAAGGTGTTGAAGCCTGATGCTGGTGTGCTGCTGGCAGCCAAGCGTTCTTAACCTCTTTTTTGAACCACAAAGTCACAAAGGCACGAAGGAAAAGACAAAAAGCTTTTCTTTGTGTCTTCGTGTCTTTGTGGTGAAAAGCTTTTCATGGAGATACAAAAGATGGCCTTTGATTTGGAAACCTGCCGCAGCAAGGATGAACTGGAATCTTTTGCCCGGCAGATGTTTAACGTGGAGCTGGACAAGCGCAAAAAGCTTGATGAGTTAAAAGACGAAGTACGTTTACTAATGAATGGTGGTGATCTGCTGGAAAAACCGGAAGAGCCTGACGAGCCGGCAACTTCCTCCAAGGCGGGAAAAAAACCGCTGCAGTTTGTGCTGAACAAAAACACCAATAGCGTCTTTATTTACAATCCCAGGCTTAAGAAACGGATGGGTGTGGATCTGGAGTTCTGTGACCAGCAGGGAAACCGGCTGTAAATTATGAAGGTTACCGCCATCATCCAGCGGGTTCGCAACCTGCTCCAGGACAACACAGCTGTTCCCAGGTGGAGCAATAACGATCTACTGGATGCCTATAATGAAGCATTACTGGCCGTGGTGCAGAACCGGCCTGATGTGAACTCGCAGTTACTGGCTTTTACCTGTCAGGCACAAGCGGTTCAATCGCTGCCCCCTGGTACATACCGACTGCTGGATATTGTGGATAACCCATCCACAGGCAGAACGGTGATTGCCACCACCCGCAGTTCTCTGGATAGCCTTTTGCCCAACTGGACGACGGCTACCGGAGAGTCTGTAGAGCAGTATGTCTACGACCAGAAAAGCCCATCGGTCTTTTATGTGTACCCTGTGCCCCCAGCAGATCATCAGCTGAATCTTCTGGTCAGTCATGCTCCCGCACGAATAGCGATTACCAATTTTGATACTGACATCCAGCTATTCAGCCTTGATGAGTTGTGGTTAAACCCGGTGATCAACTACATGCTGTTCCGGGCGTTCAGCATGGATATGGAAACGGAAGCCAATATGCAGCAGGCCCAGAGTTACCTGGCCATGTTTGCCAATAACCTGGGGTTGAAGTGGAACGTGGATCAAATGTTTCGGCAGATGCTTCAGGGCAGCATCGGGGAGAACTAAATGGAACTGGACACCTACCTTTCCCGAATCCGCCCTTATGCCAAGAGCTGCCCGGATCAAGTGATCCGTAATTACCTGATTATTGTCCTGCGGGATATTTGCCACCGGGCAAACCTTTGGCGACACCATGACAAACTGTTTATGGTAGAGGGCATCCAGGACTACACCTTGGCTTCTCCCGCTGGCAGTGATATCGCCACGGTTCAGAACCTATTACGGGAAGACGTCACCCGACTGGAAAGCCGTGACCTGCTGCCTCCTTACCTTTCTGCTGGAACCCCTTACTATTTCGCCATTTTCAGACCACGGCATTGCACGTTGCCCCGATCCCTGACAAGGATGTAATGCACGACATTGAGCTGACACTGATGCCAGCCTTTGATGCCACCGAAGTACCGGACGACCTGGCCAATCTTACCCTTGAGTTTGCCTGCTGGGGTGTACTGGCGGATCTGCAAATGATGCCGGACGAGCCCTGGACCAACCCGCAACTGTCGGAAGTGAACCGGCAGAAGTATGAGCGGGAATTGAACAAGAAACGTATCCGTGGGTTGGTCGGTGTCAGCAGTGGCGAGCAATCGGTGACAAGAAGGAGATTTGTCTGATGGCTGTGAGCGAGGTGAATCTTGAACCCCATATCCGGGGCAATAACATCAGTTTCCCCATTGAGTTCCGGAAAAATGATCTGCCTGTGGATTACACCGGCTGGACGCTGATTTTTTCCATGAAATATCACCCGTTGCAGAGTGATGAAGAAGTGGCGTTACGCAAGGAGATCACCGTTACCGGCAGTGAGGCGACGCTGGATATTACTCCGGAAGATACCCGCAACCTGGCAACCCAGAAATTTTATTATGACCTGCAACTGGTATCACCAGATGCAGATGAAGTGCAGACCGTCATGACCGGACGCTGGCAGCTGTTGGCCAGTGTTACCCATAACGTGGAGCTGTCGTCGTAATGGATAACAGCAGTTACCAGCCCATCGTCCTGCATCTGGATGATAACCATGATGTGATTCAGGTTACTGTGGAGGATGTGGTCAGGCCAATCACTGTCCACCTTGGCCCCTTTCTGAGCTGGGAACAAGTCACGAATAAACCGGATGATTTTCCGCCAGCCCCCCATCAACACACCGTCGCTGAAACGGAAGGACTGGCCGAAGCCCTAGCAGGCAAACCCGATGAGGCCCCGGACGATGGCAAACAGTATGCCCGGATAAACAGAACCTGGGCAGAAGTCGATGGTCTGCCGGATCAGGCAGGCCACCAGGGCAAGGCGCTGGTCACCGATGGTACCAGAGCCAGTTGGCAAGAACAGACAGGAAGTTCAGGTGGTAGTTCAGGCGATGTCGAAGAAGCACCGCAGGATGGCCAGCTCTATTTTCGACATAACGGCGCATGGACCGCAGTAAGCGACACTTTTCTGGAAACCACACCAGTTGGTTTAACGGCCTTGTGGGATGGTTCATCAACTGCACCGGCAGGCTGGCTGGAGTGTAATGGTTCAGAGATTGCTGAAGACGAATATCCGGCACTGTTTGCTCTGTATAAAGACAGGGTAGCAGCAGGCAAGGCATTTCTGCCGGACTACCGTGGCGAGTTTATCCGAGGTTGGGATCATGGCCGGGGCGTGGATGTTGACCGGGATCTGGGCAGCGAGCAGGCCGATGAAATAGCGAGCCATGCCCATGAAGTCGCTATCGCCATTAATGAATCCAAGTGGGATGCGATGCCGTTCGGTACCTCTGCCGATCCGGCGGTGATCAGAGGCCAGTATCACGACCTTGGCACCGGTGACACTGCGGAAGGCACTGAGCGGTGGATGTTGAGCAACAGCAGGGGAGGCGATGAAACCCGTCCCCGTAACCGGGCTGCCATGGTCATTATCAAGGCAATAGCCGGACCCAATCAGGTGTCGCAGCTTGCCGTTCCCCAACGCTCGGTTTATAGCGGCATCGCCGGACAGCAGACGTTTAGCCATAACTATGAAATCAACCGGCCTGTCAGCGTGTTTGTGGATGGCCTGAAGCTGATTAAGGACACGCACTTCACCGCAGATACCGGCACGGACATTCACTTGAATACCCCGTTGTCTGCCGACGCTGATGTTGAGATTGAGTCGTTGGGCAAGCTGACTCTGTACGAATCCAGTTCCGACAATCTGCAAACTCAGATTGACTCACTCAGTGATGATGTGAGCCAGATACAGACACAAGTGGCTACTCAGGAAAATGGGCTGACTCAGTTGCAGTCACAGGTCGCAACCCAAGCTAATGACCTGACGCAGTTGCAACTGGATGTGAGTAACCAGGGCAATGATGTTGTTCAACTGCAAACAGATATAGCCACGCTTACCTCTGGCCTGTCCCAGTCCCAGGCTGACATCGCTTCCGTCAACTCCGGATTATCTCAGGCTCAGTCTGATGTCACGAAGGCCACTTCTGACCTGAGTCAGGTAGAAAGTGATGTATCCGACCTGCAAAGCAACATGAACACCAATTTTTCCGATCTGGTACCAAGGGTGGAGACACTGGAAAGCCGGGTAATTCCCCCTGACCTGTCTGCCGCCTTTGCCGACCTGACCGCACGGGTGGAAGCCCTGGAAAACTCGACACCGACAGAGCCACTGGCTGATGAGGACGATGATATGAAATTACTGGGTACGTTTGAGCATACCAATAGTGCCGATATTTCAATTACTGATGGCTTCGATGACTCACTCTACTCCGGTTACCATCTGGTCATCAGCAATCTTGCAATAGAAGACAGTGATTATCGGCAAAAGAAACTGGGTATCGCTTTCTGGAATGGCAGCTCATGGCAGGATGGGTTTGGCATGGTCACTACCTCGGTGATCAAAACCGGAGCGGTTGATGGTGCCATGGAGGGCTCTTACACAGGCTACGTGTTGGCTGAAGCAGAAATGGATAGTGTCTACCTGTCCGGCACTCTGAGTATATCCATGAGTGGTTCATCAAAAGGGGCGTGGACGGCAAACTTTAATTCTGGCAATGGTAACCCTTACATATCAGCCATGCTGTCGGCACCGGTGTTTGAGTCTATCCAGGGTGTCAGGTTCTTCACTGATGCTCAGACTAACAATGTAATCAGTGGTACCTTTTCCATCTACGGGCTAAAGAAGTAACAGCCCATGAAACTCGACATTACCTCCTTTACCGGCGAAGTCCCGTGGCTGGACAGCCATCTGTTGGAAGATACACAGGCCGAGACAGCTATTGACTGTCGTTTAACTAATGGCAGCCTGCGAGCTTACCGTGCTTCGTTGGATGAGCAGGTATTGAACGATACCCCGAAGACCATCTATCTCTATCGCAATGAAGACGAACGATACTGGTTTGACTGGACGACAGACGTTGATGTTATCCGTTCGCCTGTGGCCGATGATCCCAATAACCGGGTCTACTTCACAGGCTCGGTGAAAGGTCCCCGTTACACCGATAACGGCCTGGCCTTGAGTGGTGGCAGTGATTATCCGGTCAATGACTTGCAACTGGGCATACCGGAGCCGGACGTAGCTCCCGTAGTCAGCCTCAGTGGCACACCGCTGGATGATGCGGAAGAAGTGGACGCTGAAACCCGCTTCTATACCTACACCTGGGTGGATCAGAACGGTCGGGAAGGGCCACCATCCCTGCCATCGGGTGAGATTGTGGTTAAACCCGGCGAGACTGTGGATATTACCGTAGGCGCCAGTCCCGGTGCAGTAGACCTGAACATTACCCATTACCGGATTTACACCAGTACTCAGGTGGGTGTGTATCAGCTCTGCACTCAGATAAACAACAATGGCACTGTAGCAACCGATACCCCGGTAGGCGTCACCAGTGTGGTGGATGAAACCCCGATGGATAGGCGAGGCGATATTCTGGAAACCATCGGCTGGGTAGGGCCTCCCAGCAATCTGCAAGGGATAGTTGTGCTGCCCGGCGGCGTAGCGGTGGGCTTCTCTGGTAAGGAGCTGATGTTCAGTGAGCCCTATCACTTATACGCATGGCCAGCGGCTTACCGGTTGGCCGTGGATTATGAAATCAGGTCACTGGCCGTAGCAGCCAACAGCGTAATCATTGTTACTGATGGCTATCCCTATGTGGCCTTTGGTACCGAACCCAGTGCCATGACCCTGGAACGGCTCGATACGGCACACGCCTGCATCAGCAAACGCAGTATGGTGGATATGGGCGATATGGCTCTGTACGCCTCCCCCGATGGTCTGGTGCGAATTGCTGGCGGCCGGGCTGACCTGATGACCCGCAATATCATTAACCCGGAAGACTGGAGAGCCAGATTCCAGCCGGATACCATCCACGCCTGCTTCCATGATGGCCGGTACTTTGGCTTTTATGGTGATTCAGTAAACGGTGGTGGATTTATATTCAGCCCCGACAGCGGCACCTTTACCGAACTCGGCACTTATGCCGATGCCTGTTACCGCGACCTTCAGGATGACAGCCTCTATCTGGCCATCGGGGATACCGTCAAGGCATGGGACAAAGGCTCCGAACTGATGCCCTATCGATGGCGCAGCAAGGTATTTCAAGGCAAGCCTGCCGCTTTTACCTCGGCAAGGATCATGGCCGACAGCTATGACAATCTGGGCTTCCGAGTGTTCCGGGATGGCGAGTTGGTATTGGAATTACAGGTGGCTTCTGACCGGGGCTTCCGACTCCCCGCAGGCCGGGGCAGCCGGTGGCAGTTTGAGTTGGAAGGTACCGATACAGTTACTGCCGTGATTGTGGCCAGCTCCATGGCTGAACTCTAAGGCAGCCAGTGAACGACATCTGTCCGTTGATGCAAGATGCGCAGGATATCAGGACGATGATCAATCAATTGATAAAAAATCAGATGGGAGCTGATGGGAATACTGTAACATCCTGGCTGGATATCCTTGCGGAGCTTGCCTGCTTTTGGATTTTCTGCCAGCCATACGAAACGATCAACAATTATACGGACATATTTGTCTGCCTGTTCAACGTCCCAGTTATTCAGTGTGTAAAGCCAGATAGATTCAAGGTCTTCCCGGGCCTGCTGACGGATGGTATACATCTGACTCACAGGTGCTTCCCATGCAAATCATCAAGCAGAGAGTCCACATTAAAATCATTAACCACGGGGCTTTCCAGGCCGGCTTTAATCTCTGCCCGAAGAGCTTCCAGTTTTGCTTCATCTTCTTCTAGCTTGCGAAGGCCCGCCCGGACGACTTCGCTGACAGACTGATAACGGCCTTGTTCTATTTTTTCAGCGACGAAACGGTCAAAGTGATGTCCCAGTGTTACAGAGGTGTTTCGGCTCATGGGCTGCCGCTCCTGTATTAATTATTAATACATAATAATACAGCGATACGATTGCTGCCATGTTTCAAATTCACATTCCAGGGTAACCATTTCCAATCATGGCAAAATTTCCTGCACTGCCTGCCACGGTAGACCGCTACGTACGCGAGTTTCTGAATCGGCTGGCGGGACGTTCCGGCAATGCTGGAGACAAGGCGGTGCTGCACAGTGAGCTGGCGGAGCTGGGGCTGGCCAATGAGATTGGTCAGCGGCTCAGTCTGCCTGCCTCCGCCGTGGGTTCTATTACTGACACCCTGGAACCTGCCGTGCCATCCGTTCCCGTGATCGAAACCGACCGGCCTGACAGTCCGACCAACGCCAGTGGCCTTGCAGCGACCGGCATCTTTGGCGCCGTGATTCTGGAATGGGAAGCACCTGCCTACAACGGCCATAACCACACGGAAGTGTGGCGTGCTCAGGTAGATGATCGGGAACAGGCATCACTGGTCCACGAATCCAATGGCAGCCGTTACACCGATGTCACCGGAAACACTACGCTGCATTATTATTGGGTGCGCCATGTAAACCGTGGTGGGCAGGTTGGTGGCTTTAACGCACTGGCCGGAACGCCAGGGCAGGGAACCGCCATTATCAATCTGGCGAACCTGCTGCTGGAAAGTCCGGAGCTGTCCGAGCAACCCTTTTCCGTGCGGAATGTTGGTACTGACGAAGAACCGGAATATGTGCTGATCTTTAATGGCTATCTGGCGGTAAACGGGCCGGTGAATATCAGCCAGCTTCAGTCCGGTGAATTACAGAATGGCACTGCTTTGACTGTGGGGCGTGGTTCTATTGAGCTGAGTACCGGCACCGATGGTTTTGGACAGATGGTGATTACCGGCAGTGGCGGCATTGCCAACAACGATTACCTGCTGCTGAAAGAGGGCCGTATCGAGTCCTTTATCTATTCCGAAACCTCAGGTCATATCCGCTACAAAGAGGTACGCCGGACGGAGAGCGGCGTGGCTACCAATGGCCAGGAAGTGGTGATTCCCGCCTATTTCAAGGCCATGCCCACGGTGAACCTCTACCCCCGTGACATTACTGTCTACAACGCCGATTACCCCGACCAGTCCCAGCGGCTGGAAATGGATCACAGCGTACCTCAGCCCCATCCCAGTATTGAGGGAGCATGGGTGTTTACTCCCTACGCCCGATTGTTGCTGGCCGATGGCACCAAAACCGATGCCAGCGGCAAGACCTATCTGGGCAGCAGTAACAGCCGGTGGTGGGCGGTGTATAACACCGACCAGGTGAAGAAAGTGACGGTCAACTGCCGTGTAGCCAGCCATCGCTCGACCGGTGAATCCACTGGCTACCAGAACCGCAAGGCCACGCTGACGCTGGAGTATCGTCCCGATGGCAGCGACTGGATCACCAGTGAATCAACCAGCGTCGATATTAACGAGTTTGAAACCCACGTATTGCAAGTCAGCAAAACCCTCACCCAGGCCAATTACGATATTGCCGTATCCCTGACCACGGAAGATCGGGAGGGTACGTTTACCAGTGGGTCGATTGATTATGAGTATGATCAGCGGGGCAAACTTGGCACGGCTCAGGATGTCACATTAAGCCCGGAGTGGTACGCAGAGTCTGCAACCTACGACATTACCATCAACAATCACGAACTCAGCGGCTGGGAAATTACCCGCATTGAATACACGGCCACGGTGGATATAAACATAGTGGTCAAAAACCTGTTCTACAGCGCCACTACTGGCGGACTCATCAAAGGTCGGGTCAGGGTTAAACTGCCCGATGGCGCTGGCGGTCACCAAACCTATGAAGAAACCACCCATCACGACTATGTTCACACGGACGGTGACCTGAACCAACGCATAGTCGAGTACAAGAATATTTTGCTCAGTTGGGCTGACACTACTTATTTAGACGGCAAAATCCATCCACCGATAGAGGTGTGGTGTGAGAGAGCCGGACATAGATATATAGGTATAGAAGGGCTAAAGCCCAGCAGCGTGGCCAATATCTACGTCAGAAGCATCAGAGCCACGGTTTACTACCGCAGGCCCAGATCCATCAGTACCTCCCCCGTTAACACCTTCTACTGGGACAGCACCAGCTACGACCTGGGGGCTACCGATGTCAGTCTGACTGACGCCATCATTCACTGGACTGCTACAGGAGAATAGCTATGGGACTATCTACATCGCAGGGTATTACCCGTTATGGAAGGCCTTCAGGCTCCGTAGGATCGGGGCTTCAGCCGGGCAGTGCCTACCAGGCCAGCCTGGACCAGATGGGGACATTTAATACCTTCTCTCTGGGCTCAAGTACCTGGTCAGGGAAGAATAATAATGAACAGCCAGAAATGCCCGACATCGCTCCTCGCTATGGCTACGATGATCAGGACGGCACCTATCAACTGAATATCGAAGCAGCGACTGATGCGGCAGACACCCTCAAGGAATACGGCGACAAGCTGTTTGATGTGTTCGATAACTACCAGCCCAATTTCCAATACCTGGGCGACAATGCCACGGTATCCGATGCCCAGCTTCAGAGCCGGTTGGGGGAAGCCAGCAGCGACTATCAGGCCAATGCTGATCTGCAACAGGCAGAGTATGAACGGGATATGCGACGGATGGGCGTTAATCCCAACTCGGCACGGTTCGCAGGTTTTGGTACCAGTAATGCCCTCCATAAAGCAGCCGGACTTTCTGCCATCCAGAACCAGGTGCGGGACACCGCCAGGGAAGAAAGCTGGAATCGTAACCTCGATGTGGCTGAGTTGGGACTAGATACTGCTAAAACCGCTACCGATGGTGTCAGCAGTGCAGCCAGTGTCTACAAGCTGGCGGCGGATATGTTCACGGATAACAAGATCAAGTACGACCAGCTTAACGAAGCGGCCCGTCAGTACGACCTTGGTTACGGCTTCAAGCAGGATGAGATGAAGCTGGCGGCGCAGAATCAGGCATTTAACCAGGGACTTCAACGGTGGCAGCACGGCATATTGCAGACCTATGAAAATAACGGGCAACCCAACTACCGGGAAAGTTTTGGGTACGGGATTTAGGAGAGAGCCATCATGTACATCGGACCAGACGGAAGGGTTTACCAGAACAAGTTTGACTCCCTGGGGCATTCCACCAAAATGCCGGGTTATGCGGATGAGCAGTTTGCCATCAACCAGCGGCTGGCAGAACTGCGCAACCAGCGAAGTGAAGCTATTGATCAGCGTCAGCAGCAGGAATTGCGGCAGCAGCAGATTGATGCTGGTGATACCCAGAACTTCTACAACCGCCAGAAAGAGCTGGCGGCACTGACTGGTCAGCCTTATGGCGGTTATGGCCAAGGAACCATGCCGGTAACTGGAGTCCAGTCCGGGCAACAGCGCAGCGGTTCAGGTTATGGTATGCCCATGGAAAGAAAAGAAACGGTTATGGATCCGCTGGTGCAGGATGCCGGACGGTTGCACAATATGCTGAATAAGGAATATCGACGACAACGGGGCATTGCCGAACCGTCTGCCGCTGATCCCAATGACCTCTATAATGCCAAAGCGGCCAGAGGTGATGACGGGTTTGAAGGGATTACCCGTTTTATCAATCAGCATCCTGGCATTAAGGCAAGCAATGTCAGTGGCATCCGGTTCAGCGACAGTGATCGTAATAACGACCCACTGGTGAGTTTGATCGGTGACGATGGCAACCCGGTGAAACAATTCTTTCTCAGCTCTCTCTCTAACCTGAATAACTTTGCCGGGCAGAAGACCCAACAATACAACCCCGGCAGGCAGGTGAAAGAACCAGAAAAGCTGATGGAGCAGGTTCAGGTCATGGCACAGCAACTGGCAGCACAGAAGCTGGCAGGAGAATCCGAGAGTGTTCGTAAAAAGGAAATGCCTGCCGAGATTCAGCACCAGTTCCAGCAACTGATGAAGCAGTACGGACCGGCCAGTCCGGGTTATGAAGACATCGGCTTTAGCCAGCCAAACCAGACACCAGGCTTTGGTCTCTTTGATAATCGGGAGCAGGGTCCGGAGGGAGACTACCTTGCTTTCCTTCACAAAATGCTCGGCGGAGGTGAGCAGGAAGTATCACCTCCACCAACAGGCGTACCGGACACCGCAGCCCCCAAGCGTGGTGGCGGTTATGGCTATAACGGCTCCTACCCTCTGAACCGCGCCCCCGGCACTTTTCGCAATTTCAATCCTTTCATCGGGCGTTAACAGACCGCTGCCCGTTTCCCGTTTCCCGAACAAGATGAGCAAAGCTCCTGATCCCGCTTTTACGGGCAGCGGGTAGCGGGCGGCGGGCAGCGTTTTTTCAAGGACGATTCTATGAACTGGCAAGATTACACTTCCACCCCGCTGTGGCAGCAGAGTGATGATGCAGAAAAAGAACACCTGCGCTATCGCTACTGGAAAGATTACCTGGCACCCAATATTCCCTCCGAACACCACCAGGATGCACGACGACTGTTTGATGAACATACCGCCAGACGAGGCAACCCGGAAAGCAACTACCTTAAGGATGCCTTGTGGGAAGCACCCTGGCATCAACTTTATGGTGCGGGTGCGTCCATGGCCTCTGGAGCTGACCGTTTTTTTGGTGGCGATGGGAACAATACCGTCAGCCAATGGCTGCGGGAAAAGTCCGAGGAACAGCTCGATAGCATGACTCCCACCGATGTGGAGGCGATGCAGGGCTGGGACATTGAAATGGGTACCAACGGCCTGCCACACCTGAAGGAAGGCAGCACCTGGCGCGGATTCGGGCTTAATCTGGGCGGTGCAGTGGGGTCTACCTTGCCCACAATGGTCGGCGGAGGGTTAGCCGCCAGAGGGTTTGCAGCACTCGGAGGCAAAGCGTTACAGGCCAGCGGTGCCGCAGCCACTGTTAAAGGATTAGACGACGCCCGGAGGGTGCAGGTGTGGGCGGATCGCATCCATAAAGGCAGCCATGCCGCAGGTTATGGACTGGTGGGTGGCTGGCAGGTAGGCGCCGATTCTGCCGACCGGGCAAAAGAGGTGATCTTGCAGGCCAGTCAGGAGGAATTGCTGGCCGACCCGAAGTTTCAGGAACTCTACCGGCAGACTTACGATGCCAGCGGTGGCGGCGATACCAGGGTGCCTTTCCAGCAGGCCAGAGAACTGCTGGCCGAAGAATCGGCAAAAAGTGGTTATCTTCCAGGATTTGCCGTGGGCCTGTTATCCATGGGAGTGGCCGGTCCGAAAATGGAAGGCATCGCTCTGAAGGCCAGAGGCTCCCGAAAGGGTAATGCCTTGCACGGTGCCATGACCGAAGGCTTGCAGGAATTTGGCGAAGGGTTTGGCGGTGAAATGGCTGCCAATTATGGTGTACAGCGGGCAGGACTGGAAAGGGATTTAACCGAGAACGCCCTGGCGCAGGGGATTAAGGGAACCGCCCTCGGAGCACCAGTGGGTGGCGGCCTGGGTTTACTGGGTCGAACCCGCAACCCGGAAGCGGCCAGCATCCTGCAGAACAAACTCAACGATTTGATGAGTCAACACCAGACCCTGCAAGACCAGATGCAGGAACCCCACGCCGACCAGACCATGCTGACAGAGCAACTGCGCCAGAACTCGCTGGCCATCGCCAGCCTGGAGAGCCAGCTTCGTGAGTTGGGCGAACAGGTGCAGCAGCCAGAGGCGGAAGCGACCCTTGACCCGACTCAGACACCGGAAGGTTGGGCGGATCACCACGAAGGTTACACTGACCCATTGACCGGACAGTATCATCCACCCGATCCGAAAATGGATATTCCCACCGGCTGGGACGACCACAACCCGAAAAGGCCCCCCGGTGGTAGCGGTGTTGGTGTGTCCGATATTCCCAATTCAGGACCGAAGGACTTCAATGGCTATGATCAGCCAGCCTGGCAGCGCAACCGGGCGGGCAATCCGGCAGAAGCGGTGCGATTTGGTCAACGCTATGTGGATACTGCCGAGCCTACCAGTAACCTGGAGCAGCCGAGCCAGTGGAATGGTCGCTCAGTTGGGCTGGAAGGTCAGTCACCCATAAACACGCCCATGGATACCCGGAATGTGGGTATGCCTAAGCAGGAAGTTCCGCAACCGGCACCGCAGGACAACCGTTGGAAGAACCGAACTGTGACCAGGGAAAAGTCACAGCCTGTCGAACCTCAGCAACAGTCCCTGCCTTATTACCCACCTGCCGACTTTACCGGCAACCGCTATGGCACGGTGGACTCCGATCCTCAAGCGGCACAGCAGGACAGTCAGCAACGTCGTGCCGAGCAGTTAGACCGGTCTGCCAGCCGGCACCCCGGCTCACCGGAATACACCGGCAACCCCGATCAGGATTTAGCCAGCTACACCGAACGGATGAACAGCCTGAACCGGTTGTTCCGTTCCTTTAACTGGCAGCGTGGTGATGAAAGCAAGAAGCGTCGTGTTCGCAAACTGATCGAGAACCAGCGTCGTCTGGAAATGAAAGCCCGAAAAAGTGGCCGTGGTATTACGCCGACCTCCATGAAAGAAGCATTGGCCAACCTGAAAGCCATGGTGGAAAGTGGTGAAGGTATTCGCTTTGAACGGGAAGTCAAAGCCATTGAAGACCGCCAGCAACAGGAAGGATTACGGCTGACTGCACAGCAAAAATCTGGAACACCGTCTGGCATTAAACCGGTGATGGGTAAAGGCAATGAAAAAGTATCCACAGCAGAACGGGAGCTGGATACCCAATACGCCCTTTATGAAGCCGATGATCTGATCGCCAGCCACAACGACACAGGCAAGGTAAACCCGGACTATCCGGTAGAGCTGCAACCAAGGGATCGCACCCGTCAGGCCAGTGAAGACCAGATCAGGGGCATAGCTAGCAAACTGAATCCGAAACTCTTGGGAGCCAACCCGCTAGCCAGTAGCGGTGCGCCAATCATCGGCAGTGATCGTGTCGTGGAAAGCGGCAATGGCCGTGTGTCTGCAATCCGTAAAGCGTACCGCAACCATCCTGAACGGGCGAAAGCCTACCGGGAGCATTTGAAGCAAAACGCCAAATCTTATGGTTTGAAGCCTGAGTCTGTGGATAACTTCAAACAGCCAGTATTGGTGCGTCAGCGTCAGGGAGAAATGGATACCGACCAGCGCATTGCTTTCACCAAAGAAGCCAATGCCCGCGATACCGCTTCAATGTCTCCGGCAGAAAAAGCCAAGCTGGACGCCTCCCGCATCACCCAGGAAGACCTCTCTCACTTTGATACCGATGATACTGGTGACTTATTGCACCGCAGCAATGATGTATTCCTTGCCCGGTTTGCCGACCGTTTGGGCAGCGAAGCCGGAGAACTGAAAACCCGTCAGGGTGACTGGAATAAACAGATGCGTGACCGTGTAGAGTCAGCCCTGTTTATGAAAGCCTACGACGATGAACGTTTGAATAGCCTATTTGCCGAGGACGACAAACCAGACCTGAAAAACCTGATCAAGTCACTGGCCATGGCAGCACCGCACTTTTCCAGGGCCAAAGGTATAGATCCGGAATTGGGAGGTTACGGAGTCATTGAATCCCTGGTGGAAGCCAGCCGCATCCTTCAAGACTCCCGAAACCGCAACCAGTCGGTGGATGAGATTTTGGACCAGCACTCCCTGTTGGATAGTTTCAGCCCGGAAACTGAACTGTTCGCCAGGTGGCTCGATGCCAACCTGCACAAATCAAAGCAAGTAGGTCAGGCTCTAAGCGAGCTGGCCAATCAGATTGAACAATACCTGCAAAAGCAATCACAAGCTGATGGCGATATGTTCGGAACCGCAGAGGCGACTCTAAATGATCTGATTGACCAGACCAATAACCAGCTGGAGAAAAACTATGGCGATAAGAGCACAACGATCAAAGACCCGAAACGGCAGCAGAAAGCCGAACCTGTTCAAACTGCTGAAGAAAGCAACCGAAGCAGTGAACCGGAAGAGCGATCCGGAAGAACAGTTGGCGATGCCTCAGAAGCCGAAAGAACAACCCAAAGGGATGAAGTAGACGACCTGCTCGATGCCGTTGATGATGGCACACTCGATAGCGACGAATGGACGGACGATGACTTTGCCGGTATTGAGGAGGAAGGCGGCAATTACGACACCCGGGACGGGGGAAGTGCCACCAAGCGCCGGGAGCGCGACTGGTACAACAGCCGCAATGCACCCCACTACTCCGTACCGGGATTCAAAAGCCTCGGTGGTGCAGAACGGGCAGCCATCAAACGCTATCTGGATGGCAGAACTGATAAACCGGAGATCATACAAAGGCTGAAGAAGCTGGCAGATACACCCTGGGCCAGAAAGACCGTCCAGTCTATGCTGATTCGCCAGACCATCGATGACCTGATTGCCGGAAACAATGTCGATTACCGCTCTCTGCTCTCCGAAAAGGACAACGCCTCGGTTCTGGACTATCTGAAAAACGATGGCGAAGCCGGACTCTGGCGCTACCTCCATAACGAAGACCTGCTCGGCCATGCAGGCAAGCCCCAGAACAGCATCAACGGCAGTTTCATCGACTGTCAGCCAAGCCGCGATTGTGCCTCCTTTTGCTACGCCACCAAAGGCTGAAGTGGTTTAATGACTTAGGATACCTCGTTAAGCACAATAGTACCATTGATGACGAGGTAGAAAGTGACAAAGCAGCGTAAGAATTATT
>NZ_JBLYNV010000054.1:0-37763 GCF_049310165.1 Endozoicomonas sp. ALE010
TTCTCCTCAGAAGCAGAAATTTTTATCCTCAATTTCTCGCAATCCTCGCTACGGGGTCGCCTAGACGGACGCTTAAGTCCGACAGGCTCCTGGCTTCTCAGTCCGACAGGCTCCTGAGCAACGTCAGACTTCATTGAAAACGGGGCTTTTTATTGCCCAATCAGGCACTGGTCACCCACTCGGAAACAAAGTCATTAACATCCAATACAGGCACTTTCTTTTTAGCGCCAGCTGGCTTGCCAAGGTAGATAAAACCCATCAGCTGCTCGTTGTCGGCAAGACCCAGCCCTTTTGCCAGTCGTGGGTGGTAACAAAGCTCCCCGGTTCGCCACATTGCCCCGACCCCCTGGGCATGGGCCGCCAGCAGCAGAGAATGAACTGCGGCCGCCAGTGACATCTTCTGTTCAATCTCCGGCACCTTTGGATGCTGCTTAACCGGGCAAATAGCCAGTACCAGCATAGGGGCTCGGAGCGGCATCCCTTTGAAACGTGCCAGCGCATCTTTTGAAAGGTCAGGCTGATCCTCAAGGACTGCCTGCGCCATCAGCTCACCCAGCGCTTCCCGCGCCTGGCCACTGATTTTTAAAAATCGCCAGGGGCGAATACGGCCATGGTCAGGGGCTCTCAGGGCTGCCTTGAACATGACATCCAGTTGCTGATCGCTGGGTGCTGGTTCCTCCAGGATGGGGGTCGATACCCTTTCCAGCAAAAGCTCTATACCATTCATCAATAACTCACTCCCACCAATTACAGATTTGAGCGTTCCTGCATGTTAGAATGACCTGCCCACAGCAAATTGCTGACGGTATTATCAGGTCTGGCTATGAACCAATTTTAATGCAATCCAATAAGAATACTGTATCTCCGCCCCAGAGTCGTGCTCCCCGGCTCTCTCCAAGAGTCCTGGCCTATTGGCTCGCTGCCTCGGTGATGGTTTACGGGCTGGCCAACCAGTACCTTCCTTCTGTTTTCCTGGGCGCTGTCGCTTATTTATCGGTTTTTCCCTGGCTTTCCAACCTGGCGATCAACGTGGTATTTCGCGCCAGCAATCAAAAGACAGTGGACAACAAAAAGCCTCTGGTTACCCTTTTACTGGATTCTTTGAATGTTGGAGCCTTAATCACCCTTGCCGATTTCCCGATGGTCAGTGGCATGCTGCTGGTGGCTCTGCTGACAGGCTGGGCGATTTACCTTCAAGGGCTGAGGGGGCTGATGATCATCATTCCCCCTGCAGCAGCTGCCATATCTATTCATCACTTTATTGAACCTGATTTCACCATTTCAGCCGGGCAGGATGCAGTGTTTATCAGTCTGCTTGGAATGCTTATTTTCATATCCTACTGTGCCTATGTCCTCAGGCTCAGAGAGCAGCATTTTCAGGCTATTCAGCTCAGTGCCCAGCAACAGCGGCAACGTTACAGCAGGCTTGCCAGCAGTCTGGCCAAATACCTTTCTCCCCAGGTATGGGAATCCATTTTTTCCGGTAAGCGCAATACCAAACTGGAGAGCCAGCGAAAAAAACTGACGGTCTTCTTTTCCGATATCAAAGGCTTTACTGATCTGGCCGAAGCACTTGAGCCAGAGGTGCTGACAGAGTTGCTGAACACTTACCTGAACGACATGTCCCGTATTGCTCTGAAATATGGGGGAACCATCGATAAATTTATCGGTGACAGTATTATGATTTTCTTTGGTGACCCTAAAACCCGGGGCTATCAAAAAGATGCCCTGGCCGCTGTTTCAATGGCCATTGAAATGCAGAAACACATGCAAGTACTGCGCAAGCAATGGATCGCCAAAGGGGTCGAGAACCCACTTCAAATCAGGATTGGCATCAATACCGGTTACTGTACGGTGGGTAATTTCGGTGCCGAGTCCCGTATGGATTACACCCTCCTGGGGCGTGAGGTGAATTTGGCCAGTCGGCTGGAAAGCGCAGCAAAACCCAACCAGATTCTGCTGTCCCATGAAACCTGGTCGCTGGTTAAGGATGTGGTACTTTGTCAGTCCAAGGGAGAGATACAGGTAAAAGGCTTCAGTCGTTCGGTGCCTATTTATAAAGTGATCGATCTGCGCCGCAATCTTGGTCAGCAGAAAAGTTATTTTGAACTCGACAGCAAAGGCTTTTCCTTCAGTCTGGATACCAACAGTATTGATGAGTTCGAGCGTAAAAAGATCATTCAGACGTTAGATGAGGCAACACAGAAGTTACTGAAAGATGATCTGTCGAGCCCGGCAAAACCGGGACGAAAAACAATTGTCCAGACCCTGGTAAAGTAATTACTCAAGCCATCGGTTCAGTAATGTATCTAACGCTTTTTTATTGAAAGGCTTGGCAATGTGGCCATTCATCCCTGCGTCCCGGCATCGTTCTTTGTGCTCTTCCAGTGTGTTTGCTGTTAGTGCGATGATGGGCGTCTGTCTGGTATTCGTCATTTTTCGCAGCTGTTTTGTTGCAGCGTAGCCATCCATTACGGGCATATTGCAGTCCATCAGGATCAGGTCAAACTTTTCAGTGGTGCAAGCTGTGATGCAATCCTGACCGTTGTTGGCAAGGTTTATATTGTACCCCAGCTGTTCAAGCATACCCTCAGTCACCAGCTGGTTGATCACATTGTCTTCTACTACCAGGATCCTTTTCTTCCTGAAGGCTGGCTGTTGATGGTCCGTTGCATTGTGTGGGTGATTGATGCTTTCTGGTGACCGGTTGTCGGGAATGCCAATGACTTCTGCACACTTTTTATAGAGCTTTTGCTGAGTCACCGGCAGTGAGAGCCATAACAGATTATCAGGCATTTCACGGGGCTGTTCATAGCTGATAAAGATCGTTTTACATTGAGGACGGTGTTGAGCCATATTCAGGGCCAGGGATTGTTGATCAGTGATAATGAGCGATTCGGTTGAGTCGTAATCAATGTTCAGACCGCTGTCGTCAGGCTCAACAATACGACAGGGTACATTCCAGTAGCTGAGCAACCGGTGACAGATTTGCTGTGTGGATTCTTCACAGGCCAGTAATACCGGCTGGTTTTCCAGGGTAATGGTGGCTTCACTGGTTATCTGTTCAGGTTGTGTTAAGGGCAGTTTTATCGAAAAAGTACTGCCCTGCTTTTCCCGGGACATGACCCTGATGGATCCATCCATTGCTTCCACCAGCTCCTTGGTCAGTGCCAGCCCCATACCGGAGCCCCCGTAGCTGTCATAGATCGCATTGCTGGCCTGGGTAAAAGGGGTGAAAATTGCTTCGAGGGCCTTTTTGGGGATGCCAATCCCGGTATCGGTAATGTTAATGATCAGTTCAAGACGGTTTTCGCTAAGCGGTTTTGAGTCCAGTGATAGTTTGATCTCACCCTGATGGGTGAATTTAATGGCATTACCCAGAAGGTTATTAATGACCTGACTGATGCGGGTAGGATCACCAAGCAGAGTGGTTGGCAGCGTTGGGTCAATATCACAGGTCAGTGGAATATTTTTTTCGTAGCTCTTCTGACTCAACAACACGACCGATTCTTCAATGATTTCACGCAAATTGAAATGAGTATGTTCAATGGCAACTTTGCCGGACTCCAGCCTGGCCAGGTCGAGCAAGCTATTGAGCAGTCGGACCAGTCGAACGCCTGACTGACGAGCCAGATCGAGGCGCTCATATTGTTTGTCGGTCAGTTCTTCATTAATGGTCAGCTCCAGCATGCCTAAAATGCCATTCAGTGGCGTGCAAATCTCATGGCTCAGGTAAGAAAGCTGTTCTCCACGAATTCTGGCTGAACGAAGTGCGGCCTGCCGGGCTTTCTCAAGTTCCGCATTGGCCTTGAATAGCGCGTTATTGTTTTCCAGCAGTTCCTGCGTCCTGTCAGCAATGCGAAGTTCAAGATCATGGCTATGTTTTCTAAGCTCATTCTCGGCAAGACTTAGATGATATAGCTGTTTTTCAATATCATCCTGAAACTCATTAAATGCGCTGGTCAGGAGCCCTATTTCATCTTTTTGATGTTTCCCGGAGATTGCCAGTGTTTTATGTTCGCAGCCTGTTCGAACCTGCTTTACGTGACGGGCCAGTTTCAAGAGTGGTTTGGTTAGCATCAGATAAAACATGCCCTGCAGAGCCAGCGCCAGCAGCAAGGTCCGGACCAGTCCAAACACCAGGGTGAGTACTGAGCGATCCAGAAACTCCTGACCGGAAGGGCGCGTGTCAGCGGTGATGGTCAGAGTACCAAGCTCTTCTTCAAGGTCGTAAGGCACTGACAATTGTTGCTGATAAGTTCGTGTGGTGCCAAAGAAGAGGTCGGTAAATTGTCTTTGTTCGTCAGGATTTTTTGCGGTTCCGGCTTTGGCCAGAACCAGGTTGTCGGTGTCAATAATTGCTGCACTGAGAATTAACGGCGACTCAATGAGTCCATTCACCAGCTCTATGGCCAGCTCTTCATCCAGGTTGTAGGCGATACGTGATGCGGGTGCCTTGCTGATGTCCAGATAAGCCTGAATGGCACTATCGATGCTCTTGTCCTGAGTCTTATAATCGTGAGTTACCTGGAAGACACTGAAAATCAATCCCAGAATAAATGCAACGCTGACTGTGTATTTGACTTGCTTAAAAGAGAGTCTGTCCCTAAGCCTCATATTTCTCTGCCTTTCCCGGGCGATAAGTGGCCCATCTAATCGTTAAAATGGCTGTTTTTCAAGAACCATTGATGAAAAAATAAAGAGGGGTTGACTCTGTGGTAAGTGATGATTAGTATACGCATCCGCTGCAGCAATGCACGAAGGTTTGCGTCCCCTTCGTCTAGTGGCCTAGGACACCGCCCTTTCACGGCGGTAACAGGGGTTCGAGTCCCCTAGGGGACGCCAATTTCCTGCCTGAAACTTCTCTTTTATCTGCCTCCTCCTCCGCAAGCTAATCTACTAGAAAATCGTCTTGTTTTTGATCAGGATTTCAATTTTCTTCAGCACCTTTCTGTTCAGCATCGTATTCAACGATATCTTCCATGGTCTATCAATTCCAATGATGAGGAATGCATTTCAAAACCAGGGCAAGCTTTGGTCTGTTTGACTATCTTTGCGGTTGCCGAATGAAAAAACGGTCAGCCTTCTGGGTGGCCAGCCACTTATTATCCGTGTCACAGGGTCTGCAGATGACTACTCAGCGGCATGAGCTTTTTTCCATTAGCGGCCTGGCCATTGGTCATGCATCAGATATCGAAAGGTTGACCGGAGTGACGGTGCTGCGCTTTGATCAGGGCGTGACAGCGGGTGTTGATGTGCGCGGTGCCGCTCCCGGAACCAGGGAGACGGAGTTGCTAAGGCCTGAAAACCTGGTGGATTCTGTCCATGCCATTGTGCTTTGTGGTGGCAGTGCGCTTGGTCTGGAAAGTATGAACGGGGTCAGTCGTTACCTGGAGGAGCAGGGCATTGGGTTACCCACAGGCTTCGTCAGGATTCCGGTTGTCACCGGTGCGGTGCTATTTGACCAGTCGGTCGGCGATGCCTCTGCCCGACCCAGTGAGCAAATGGGGTATGAAGCCACCAGGTTGGCCAGTCGCTGCGACATTGGAGAAGGTAATGTCGGTGCCGGTACCGGGGCATCAATTGGTAAAGTTGCCGGGTTTGACCGGGCGACAAAAAGTGGCATCGGTTGTTACGCCATCAGGCTGAGAGGAGGGTTGGTTGTCGGTGCCGTGGTGGCTGTCAATGCCTGGGGAGATGCTGTTGCCGGTGATAAGCTTATTGCCGGCACCAGGAGCGAAGATGGACAGCAGTTTGTTTCTGGTATGGATCTCTTAATGAATGACCAGGCCGTTCAAGCACTGCCCGGGGCAAATACCACTATCGGCGTGGTGGTGACTAACGGGAAATTAACCAAAGCCCAGGCTTTAAAGATGGCACAAATGGGGCATGATGGTTTGTCGCGAGCCATTCGCCCTGCACACTCAATGTACGATGGTGATACCATTTTCAGTGCAGCAACCGGCGAAGTGGATGCTGATGTAAATGTTTTGGGTATTGTGGGGGCGGAGGCTGTGGAACAGGCGATATATCGTGCCGTTAACACCGCATCGGCAGCGGGTGGCTTACCGTCGATTCACGATATACGGGCATAATAATCCTTTTCTGGTAATAAGTCTGCCTCGTATATCCGGCCCGTGGCAGGCTGGATGGTGGACAGCTCCTGTTCATCATTATATAACAGCACCTTTACTATCCTATGACCAGAATAAATCAGGGGTAAGCATGAAGCTTTCTGCCTTTGGCGAAAAATTCACCAGCCATTCCGGCATCCTTTCATTAATGGATGATCTGGGTAATGCCCTTGCTGATGGTAAAGATATGATTATGATGGGCGGCGGTAATCCGGCCCATATCCCCGAAGTGGAAGCTGTATTCAGGCAGCGACTGCGGCAAATTACCGAGAGTCAGGCGGAGTTTACCCGGCTGGTGGGTACCTATGATCCTCCTCAGGGAGAAAAAGACTTCGTCCGTGAGATGGCGGCTTTTCTTAACCGTCAGTTTGGCTGGCAGCTGACGGCAAACAATATTGCCTTGTCTAATGGCAGCCAGGCCGCTTTTTTTATGCTGTTCAATATGTTTGCCGGACGTTATGGGGATGGCGGGCACAAGCGTATCCAGTTACCGCTGGCACCGGAATACATCGGTTATGCCGATGCCGGGCTGAGTGATGATTTTTTTGCGGCCAATAAGCCTGAAATTGAGCATCTGGATCAGCATACCTTCAAATACCGGGTGGATTTTCAGGAGCTGGTGATTGATGACAGTATTGGTGCCATTTGTGTGTCACGCCCTACCAATCCAACCGGTAATGTACTGACAGATAGTGAAATTGAGCGGCTCGACAGTCTGGCCCTGCAACATGATATTCCCATGATCATTGATGGTGCCTACGGCACGCCGTTTCCCAAGTTGATCTTTACCGAAGCGACTCCCCGCTGGAACGAACACACCATTCTTTGCCTGAGCCTGTCCAAACTGGGGCTCCCGGCGGTCAGAACCGGTATTGTGGTGGCCAATGAGCAGGTTATCAGAGCACTGTCGGGTATTAATGCCATTATGAATCTGGCACCAAACAGTACGGGTAGCCTGCTGGCACTGGATATGATCCGGGATGACAGCATTAACGCTCTTTGTGAGAATGTGATTCGACCTTACTATCAGGAGAAGGCTCAGTTTGCTGTGAACTGCCTCAAAGAGAAACTGGGTGATATTCCCTGGCATGTTCATAAACCGGAAGGGGCAATGTTCCTCTGGTTATGGTTTGAAGGCCTGCCTGTCTCCAGCCTGGAATTGTATGAACGACTGAAGGCAAGAAATGTGCTGGTGGTTTCCGGGCATTACTTCTTTCCGGGCATAGACGACGACTGGCCTCATAAGCATGAATGCCTCAGGCTGACGTATACCCGTGATCATCAGGACGTTGAACAGGGGCTGACTATTCTGGCGGAAGAAGTACACAAACTTTACAGGTAAACACGTGCAGCTGAATTGTGATATGGGGGAGAGTTTTGGCCCCTGGCAAATGGGCAATGACCAGGCAGTGATGCCATGGATTGATATGGCTAATATTGCCTGCGGCTTTCACGCTTCTGACCCCGATACCATGAGTGACACTGTGCAACAGGCGGTGGAGTGCGGTGTCACGGTTGGTGCTCACCCCGGATATCATGACAAGGCCGGGTTTGGTCGTCGCCCCATTCCTCACAGCCCTGAAAGTATCACCGCCCTTGTGGCTTACCAGGTTGGCGCACTGGATGCTATCTGTCAGCAGCATGGCACCCGGGTAAAGTACATTAAACCCCATGGTGCCCTTTACCATGGGATGATGAATGACCCGGATGTGTTTGAAGCCATTGTGATTGCCGCGGCAAATATGGAGATCAAACCAGCGCTTATGATTCAGGCACTGAGCAATAATGCGTTGCAAAAAAAGACAGCTGACAGGTATTCAGTACCACTGATTTATGAAGCCTATGCAGACAGGGCTTATGACGATCATGGCCTGCTGGTGTCAAGAACCTTGCCAGGGGCTGTTCACCGGGATTCAGCCACGATTCTTAAGCAGGTGAGAGGCTTGCTCTCGGGGGAAGTGAGCACCATCAGCGGAAAGCGGCTGAAGCTGAACGCCGATAGTCTGTGTGTTCATGGTGATAATCCTGACGCCATAGCGCTGATCCAGCAGATTCATCAGATTGTAAAGTCGCCAGACGCTGCGTCATGATGGATATCCAGCCTGTGTCAGAATCAGCGTTGATCATACGGTTGGGTGATCATATTGATACTCAGCTGGCAATAAAAACAGGCACTCTGGCTGACCATATCAGAGATAGCTGTTCGTCAGAGCTTATTGAAGTTATCCCTTCTTATACGACCATCTATATTCAGTACCACCCGCTGAAAACGGATTTTATCGCGTTAAAAAGTCGGCTGCAGGGGCTGGTTGATGCTTTTTTTCTGTCTAATGATAAAGATGATCGTGCCCGGAAGGCCAGCAAGATAATCACCTTGCCCGTTTATTACAGCCTGGAGACGGGGCCGGATTTACCGGAGGTTGCACAGTTTCATAACCGCACAGTGGCAGATGTTATCCAGATTCACAGTAAGTCGACTTATGTCGTTTGTGCTATCGGCTTTAGCCCTGGTTTTGCTTTCCTGGGGGCAGTTGACTTCGCGATTGCCACGCCAAGAAAGTCCGAGCCCCGAAAAATGCTGCCAGCAGGCAGTGTCGGGATTGCTGACCAGCAAACCGCTGTCTATCCATCCGACTCCCCCGGCGGTTGGCAGATAATTGGGAATTGTCCGGTTTCTTTGATTGATTTTGACAAAACACCCATGTCACCTTTCTCTGTGGGTTTGTCTGTGCAGTTCCAGCCTATATCACGGGATGAGTTTTTTGCGCTTGGAGGTACTTTGTGGTCGCACTGGAAGTCCTGGACCCGGGGATGATGACGCAGCTTCAGGATACTGGTCGAACGGGAGTGGGGTACCAGGGCCTGGCCCAGGGTGGCCCTATGGATTTACATGCTTATTGCTGGGCAAATTATCTTCTGGGAAACCCTATGTTCTGTTCCCAGTTGGAGATAACCGGTGGACAGGCAAGGTTTTTAGCGCATCAAGCCATCACGCTGGCGTTAACCGGGGCTGATCTGGGAGCCAGAGTCAATAGTCAGGCTGTGGAAGGGTGGCGGACCCTGCATCTGAATAAAGGCGATACCTTATCATTTCAGTTTCCCAAAAAAGGGCTGAGAGCCTATCTGGCCATTCCCAGCGGTTTTGCTGCACCCGCCGTCTTTGGCAGTGTGGCGACCGTGGTCAGGGATGGTATTGGCGGGTTAGGGGCCAGAATTGGGAAGGAAGACAGTGGTAGTCTGATAACGCCGGGGGATTATCTTGAGACCGTTTCCAGAGAGGTAGTTAAACCCGGCATAAACCGCATGGTACCAGCCCGGTATATCCCGGAATATGTCGGGCCACTGAGCCTTAATCTGATGGAGTCGTATCAGGCCCGGGCATTTTCTGTACAGAGCCGGAAAAGTCTCTATCAGACCCAATTCACGCTTTCTCCCAATAGCGATCGTATGGGGTATCGATTGGCAGGGGCTCAAATTACGCCCCCCTTCAGCGGGGTGATTTCTGAAGGCATCGCCCTGGGGGCTGTTCAGATAGCTGAAAATGGTCAGCCAATTATTCTGATGCGCGACCACCAGACACTGGGTGGCTACCCCAAGTTCGGCTGTGTTGCCCAGTTGGATTTGAATAGGCTGGCACAGGCAATGCCCGGAACCCCGATACGCTTTCAGCCGATATCTTTTCAGGCAGCAGGACAAAAATTAAAAAGCTTCTACTCCTTCTTTAATCTGTAACCTTCCGTTTTCCCGTCAGGTATTGCTGCTTGCGTTATGGCAAAACAATTCTACAGTTGTCTGAAAAGAGGCGTGACTCGATGAATGTGTTCAGTTTCCCTGTGCAGATGATTTCAGGCGTATTGGCGGGCGCAGCTTTGTCTTTATCTGCGGTTTTTGCTGCGGACAGTACTGTGCCTGCAACACCTGCATACCTTGAACAGCCTGGCAAGCTCAGATCTATCGTGCCCCTTGACCAGCTGATAGCCAGAACCCGACATACATTCGGGATCAAGGCTTCTGACGTGGTTGTATACTCAGCCCGGTTGCAGGAAGAAGAGCATCAGAAAGTGTTTGTTATCGACTTTATTGATGCCAATAACCAGTTGGAGCGCGTTGTTTATGGTGCTTTCAGTGGCAAGCAGATAGATCATGCCCCCATGCAGGTACCCATGCCAATGGAAGAGATCTTGTCAAAGGTGGAAAGTAAGTACCCCGGAGCAAATAGAATTCGAACCTGGCTGGAGAGACAGGGTGGCAATATGGTCTATGTTATAGAGCTGGCTGACAAACAGTTTAAAGTGAAGCGTCGCCAGTTAACGATGGACGCTTATACCGGCAGAGTGATCACAGACGTAACGTATGACCTGAAACCGGATGGCAAGCGGATATCCCTTGAGCAGATTATCAAAAATGCACGGAAAAAATACCGTGGGATGGTTGTGCTGAGAACCCGAAGCGGTGTCAAAAACAATATGAATGTCAGGGAAATCATTTTTCTGGATGACAATCATATAAGACATAAGATGGTGGTAAATGCGGTTAACGGGGAAGTGATAGAAGACAGAATTACGCCGCTCGGATGGATCTAGCCCGGATATTTCATAAACGTGCTCTCGCTTGTCCTTTGTCGCTCTAAGGGAGTTTTGCTCAGTCGACCGTACTCCCCGGTACGGCGCTCCCTCACAAAATCCCTTAGAGCGACAAGCGACAAAGTCCTCGGCTTTAGCATCCAGCGTCGCCCTATCTCCTACATCCATGTGGTTGTGTGCGAGAATCGGGGCAGTTTATGAAATATCCGGGCTAGACTTGATGACAGTTTACTGAGGAGAGTCTTTGTGGATCCAAGCCGTGCCCAGTTATCAAATATCCCAGGCCTTGGTGCAAGCAGCCTGGCCAGAGAGTTGCAACCGCTAACTAACGAGATTATCGAGCGTCGGTTTTGTGGTCTGTGTGCAGAGTATATTGAGCGTCCTCCCTTTATGGCTTCCCGTTGTTGCGAACATAACTACCACTATGGCTGTACTGTCGTGATGACCCGGGAGGTTGCTCAGTGTTCAGTCTGTAAAAAAACACCTGTTGAGTTTACCAGAGATACTGATTTTGCCGAAGAGGTGAAGAAGTACGACTGGAGTCTTTTTGAGCCAGCGTCGGCCGCTGGTAGCTGTGCACCGATCCAGGCCTTCGATAGTGAAGCAGTCAGTGAACAAGCTGGAGCGATTGGTGCAGTTTCAGGACCAACTGGGCTATCAGGGACCCGCAACCAGCAAGTTGTCGATGTAGAGGAGGCCGAAAGAGCTCTTGCTCAGCCAGGTATTTTCGTACAGCAAAATTTGGTCGCTCAGGAACTGGTACCGCCCGGGGCTCCTCATCTTCATCCTGCTCTGCCGACAGTTGCCCAAACGATCGTTCGCCCCTCACTGAAGCTGAATATGGTCAGTATGACCAAGACATTTGAGCGGCTTTTGGGGCAACTGTGGATGCCAGTCGAGCTGCAGTCTCTGGCAATGCAAAGAGGGTATAGCTTTCTTAGACAGATGATGGATGTCGGTGTGGTGCCCAGATGGCAGCAAATGTGTGATAAAGAAGATC
The DNA here is from genome assembly GCF_049310165.1 of Endozoicomonas sp. ALE010. Classification (NCBI taxonomy): domain Bacteria; kingdom Pseudomonadati; phylum Pseudomonadota; class Gammaproteobacteria; order Oceanospirillales; family Endozoicomonadaceae; genus Endozoicomonas; species Endozoicomonas sp. ALE010. The sequence continues at coordinate 11,718 of NZ_JBLYNV010000054.1, forward strand.
ATCTTTGCGGCAAACAGATGAATATTGACAAGTCCGGTGGTGCCCGTGCGTTCTTTACCGCTATGCAGCAACATCTTGATCAGCTGGCACCGGAACACCGGTTCTTTGTTACCTTCGCCTGCTCACGGCAGAATCCGGTAACGGGTTGCCCGGAACCGGTCTCACCAGTGGTGCGAATTTTTCGTCACCCGACTGAACCTCATCTGATATTTCTATTTACTATCGGTGAGCCGGTACCGAGCCGTGCCCTTGGGCGCCTGGTTTATTGGAGTTTTGCCAGTGGTACCCAGTTAGTGAAATACCTCCAGTTTCTTATGCTGGTCAGTGAGGCAACCCAGGCTATATTTGTTCGTCCGACCAAAAAGGGAGAGTCTGATGCCGAAGGTCTGGATAAAATCGATGTCAAGGCGTTTGTGCAGCAGTACCCGCCGAGGGATTTCGGACTGGGGGATCCGTCAAAAAATAACAGGAGGATTCTGCTTTATGCCGCCCAGAGTCTTGGCTTGCAGCGTATCCGCAAAGAGGATGCTGAAAAGGTTACCCTGCTGAATAACATGATTGAGGGCAATCTGCGCGACTCTCAACTGACCGTCAAAAATGTGATTGACCATATATTGGGGCTTGGTTATCGCAAGGAGCGAGGGGTACATCTCATTTTTGACATGCCTGCCACGCAGATGCCCGGGCTGCCCGGGATAGATGTTGAGCTGAATAGACAAATGATCAATTTGCAGAACGATTTAGCCGATGTCTTGATAGAGATGTATAACCAGCGAGCAACTAGCAAAACGGACTATATACTTGTTGAGCTTGAGCCAGAGGTATCCACTTTGCGAGAAGAGATTCTGGTGCTGGTCCTGGATACCGACAGACTCTACCTGGTGAATATGAAAAACAGGTCGGTGTCTGTCCAGTGTTCGTCCAGCATTGATGATATCTGTGACTTCTGTCAGGTGTTTATGAGCGGCTGTCAAATCCTGAAGGCAAATATTATCTCTTATGCGCCGATCCAAACCAAAAAAAGTCTCGCTGAATAGCCTCCTGGAGCGGGATAAAGTCTGGAAACGTATTTTTACGTAATGTCTTCCGTATCGTCCGGCGCTAGTCTATGCCCGAGTGAAGTTCGATTCGGAGCTGGACAGAAATAACCGGTCTATGGATGATGTGACTCCCTGAATCCTGACCGTAGGCAGTAATGACATTGTCACTTTCTACTTAAAGATCGCTGGATTGGGTAAGTAAAGAACAACAAATGACCTGACACAGGAAACTGTATATGACTGTTGTGACTGTTGATATCGAGAAGAATTTGCAGAACCGTCATTTTCTCAAGCTACTGGACTTCTCCCCAATGGAGATCAGCCACTTGCTGGAGCGTGCAGCACAGCTGAAAGCGGCAAAGCGATCCGGTACTGAGGAGCAGTATTTAACCGGGCGAAATATTGCCCTGATTTTTGAAAAGGCCTCGACCCGAACCCGATGTGCCTTTGAGGTGGCCTGTTTTGATCAGGGAGCCAATGTCACCTATATCGGTGGTGGCTCGCAAATGGGGGCCAAAGAGACGGTGAAAGATACTGCCCGGGTACTGGGGCGTATGTACGACGGCATTGAATTTCGTGGTCATCTGCAGCAGCACGTTGAAGATCTGGCGGCTTATTCAGGGGTTCCGGTATGGAACGGTCTGACCGATGACTGGCATCCAACCCAGGTGCTGGCGGATTTTCTGACCATGCAGGAACACGGCAATGGTCGTTCACTGGGTGAGATGAAACTCTGCTATCTCGGTGATGGGCGCAACAACGTGGCTAATTCGCTGATGGTGGGTTCTGCGAAGATGGGGGTGGATTTCAGAATTGCTGCCCCGGCAGAATTCTTCCCTGCCCCTGAGCTTATCGAGCAATGTCGGGAAATTGCCCGGGAAACCGGGGCAAAGATTACCATCAGTGAGTCGGTGGATGAAGCGGTGGCGGGTTGTGATTTCCTGTACACCGACGTCTGGGTTTCCATGGGTGAACCGATGGAAGCCTGGGATGAAAGGGTCAAGCTTATGAAACCCTATCAGGTGAATCAGGCAGTGCTGCAAAAAACAGGCAATGCCAATGTCCGTTTCCTGCACTGCCTGCCAGCCTTTCACAACGATGACACGGTGATTGGCAAAGAAGTCGCTGACAAATTTGGTATGAACGGCCTGGAAGTCACTGAGGATGTGTTCGAGTCTGACGCCTCCATTGTCTTTGATCAGGCAGAAAACCGGATGCATACCATCAAGGCTGTGATGGTGGAAACATTGGGTAACAGTCGTTAGCCTCATGGAGTGTCGGTAGTCCGTGTCAATGACGGCTACCTTCCGGAATGACACGAAGCAATAAGTCTGACCTGCTGCTCAGGCGGAACTCTGCGAAACCCGTAGAATTGTCTACTCTATTAGATGTTTAATCTGGCGTTTTCCATTCGTTACCCGAAATGGTTCCTCAGTACTTTCCCTGTGAAAGTACTGAGTTGACTGTGTTAATGAGGCGAAAAAGTTGTTTTACAGGAGGCTTGGATAGAGCCAGCAGTACAGATCAGTGTTTGGGCTTATTAGCTTAAACATACGACAATTGGCTTATGTTGTGTGCAATGAGGCGTATCGCACTTACTCAGCGTTACCTGCATGACTGATGATCTCCTGAGCCCATGTCCATTCTCTTTTTTCCCAGCAGTATAGAGGAGCAGTAATGCCCCAGAGCCTATTGCGATACACCAATATTCTCAGCATCGTTGGTGACCTCATTCGCGTCCACGTTCCTAACCTGGCTGAGGGTAATGCCCAGGCCAACTATGGTGATCTGGCGTTGATTGAGCAGGATGGACAGACTTACTCCATGGCGCAGATCATCAAGATTGACCATGAAGAGGTTTCTCTCCAGGTTTTTGCCGGTACCAAGGGTCTGTCCACCGGAGCGTCGGTCTGCTTCCTGGGCCAGCCCATGAAGACCACCTACTCCCCCAATATTCTTGGGCGAATCTTCAACGGTGCCGGTGAGCCCATTGATGGTGGTCCTGCCCTGGAACAGGATCCCAGGGTGGAGATCGACGGACCTTCGGTAAACCCGGTTCGTCGTGTACTGGCTTCCCGCATGGTACGTACCAATGTGCCCATGATCGATGTCTTCAACACCCTGGTTGAGTCCCAGAAAATTCCTATCTTCTCCGTCGCCGGTGAACCCTACAACCGCTTCCTGGCCCGTATCGCCATTCAGGCAGAGGCGGATGTCGTTGTGTTTGGCGGCATGGGTCTGATCTTCGATGATTACCACTTCTTCCGCACTACCTTTGAAGAAGCCGGTGTCTCTGCCCGTACCATTATGTTCACCAACCTGGCGTCTGACCCGACGGTTGAACGTCTGCTGACGCCGGATATGGCGCTGGCGGTGGCGGAACACTTCGCCGTCGAAGAGTCCAAAAAGGTACTGGTTCTGCTCACCGACATGACCTCTTACGCCGACGCCATGAAAGAGATCGGTGTGGCCATGGACAAGATCCCTGCCAACCGTGGTTATATGGGGGATCTGTACTCCCAGCTGGCGCGTCGTTACGAAAAAGCCTGTGACTACAAGGGTGCCGGTTCTGTCACCATTCTGGCGGTGACCACCATGCCGGGCAATGACGTGACCCACCCGGTTCCGGACAACACCGGTTATATCACCGAAGGTCAGTTCTACCTGCACGAAGGGCACCTGGATCCATTTGGTTCCCTGTCCCGTTTGAAGCAGATGGTTCAGGGTAAAGAAACCCGCGAAGACCATCCCGCCATCATGAACACCATGATCCGCTTCTACTCAGACTCGGTGAACGCCGCCCAGAAACAGGCCATGGCCTTCGAACTGTCCAGCTATGACTTGAAAACCATCAAGTTCGGCAAGCTGTTCAAAAGACGCTTTATGTCTCTGGACGCTGCCATGTCTCTGGAGGAAGCACTGGATAAGTGCTGGGAGACCATGGCTGAATGCTTTGGACCGGAAGAGACCCTGATGAAACAGAGTCTGCTGGAAAAATACTGGCCCAACCCGGAGCAGCTTTCTTCAGAGAGTGATTCACACAGAACTGAGGAAGCTTCTGAAGCTGCAGCTGAGGCGTAATTATCATGGCCAAGGTAGCTCTCAACAAAAGTTCATTAAACAAAGAGAAGCGCAGTTTAAAGACGTACAACCGTTATCTGCCGGCGCTTGAACTCAAGCGTCAGCAGCTGATGATGGAACGTAAAAAGGCCGAAGAGGCGCTGGCACAGACACGGGAACATCTGGCGGAGGTGGAGCAGCTGGTCAGACAGCAGCTGCCGATGCTGGCAAGACAAGATGTTCCGGTGGATAACCTGGTGAAGGTAACGGATGTGCGCCTGACCCAGGAAAATATTGTCGGTACATCGGTTCCTCTGGTCGAGCACATTGAAATTGCGCTGACACCCTACAGTGATCTGGCCAAACCCCACTGGGTTGATTACCTGGTTGAGCTTCTGCAGCAGATGATTCGCCTGAGAATAGAACTCCAGGTTCGTCAGCTGCGCCACAGGGAGCTGGACAAGGCGACACGTACCACCTCCCAGCGGGTTAACCTGTTCTCCAAGGTGCTGATTCCCCAGACCAGAAAGAACATCCAGAAAATCCAGATCTATATGTCTGACCAGGACCGGGCCAGCGTCATGAACGCCAAGCTCTCCAAGGGCAAGGTTCTGGCCCAGGAAGCCAAAGGAGGTCATTCGCAGGTGGGCTGATATCCGGGTGGTATAACCTGCGAAAGCATTGATTATGGCTATTAAACGACTGAAAAAGATCACCCTTTACGGGCCCAGCCAGGAGAAGAGCGGCATCCTGAAAGAGCTGCAATCCCTGGGCTGTCTGCATTTGATTCCATTAACCGATAAACCAGTTGAGGTTCAGGTGCAGCCGGCGGAAGCCAGTGAAGCGAAAGCGTGGCTGGAGCGCAGCCCAAAGCAGAGACGGCAGGTTCGCAATGTTCGTGAACACAAGGATGCTGCCCGGGTAGACGACATTGTTCATAAGATTCTGGACAACAAGTCCAAATTCCGTGAGCAGTCCGATATTCGCGACAAGCTGCAGGAACGGATACGGGAAGTGCGCCCCTGGGGCGAGTTTGCTTTTCCTGCCCTGTCTGATCTGAATGGTCAACGGCTCTGGTTCTATGTTCTGCCCAATGGCGAACTGCCCGCGCTGAGGGATTCCCTTAAGCAGTGCGAGCTGCCCTGGGAGCTGATTCATCAGAGCCAGAAAGACAGTTACGTTATCGTGGTTTCTGACAAGGAGCCCGAAGACTTTCTGCTGCCTGTGCATCGTTCTCATGTGGGTAAGATTCCACTTTCCCGCCTGGAAGAGATGCTGGATGAAGCAGAGGATGCCATCGAGGATCTGCTGGCTGAGCGGGAAGCGCTGACCCGCTGGCACTACCTTCTGGATCAGGTGCTTGCCGCCCGTCTGGACAGCGCTGATCTGCAGCAGGCCACCAGTGGCACTATGGATGAAGACAGCTTCTTCCTGGTGCAGGGCTGGGTACCGGTGGCTGAGCAGGCCAATGTTGAAGCCTTCACGGCTGCTCACGGTGTTGCGGCAATATTCGAGGACCCGAAAGTAGACGACAATCCTCCGACGTTACTGGACAAACCGGCAGGAACCGGTGGTGGTGCGGATGCCCTTGGTTTCTTCCAGACACCCAACTACCGCGCCTGGGATCCGGGTAATGTGGTGTTTTACTCATTCTCGCTGTTCTTTGCGATGATCATGAGCGATGCCATGTACTGTCTGATTTTCGGACTGATCATTTTCCTGCTCAGGGGCAAGCTCCGGCAGAGTGAAACCGGTCGTCGTCTGATGAATCTGGCGTACTTTATGTCCGGTGTGGGTATTGTCTGGGGTGTCTTTATCGGCAGTTACTTCGGTGCAGCACCCGACAGCGGCAGCTTATTTGGCCGCCTGGCCTTTATCGACCTCAACGATTACAACGCCATGATGAAATTGTCGGTGGTGATCGGTGTTGCACACCTGATCGTTGCCAATGTCATGACGGCGATTGTCAATCGTGGCTCAAGTTATGCCCTGGCACCACTGGGCTGGGCGGGGTTGATGGGCGGTGGTCTGACACTGTGGCTGGGGATGACCGGTACGCTGCCAGCGGCGTTTCAATCCACCATTGGCCCGGGGCTGATGATTGTCGGTGCCCTGCTGGTCTTCCTGTTCTCCAGCAGCCGTGAAGTGACATCCTTCAAGGACCTTATTCTGAGAATGCTGGATGGCCTGAAAGCCGTCTACAACATTACCAGTGCTTTTGGTGATGTGCTCAGTTACATGCGCCTGTTTGCCCTCGGCCTGTCCGGTGCATCTCTGGCCATGACGTTTAACTCTCTGGCCATGGACGTTCTTAATTCCAGCCCCGTCACCGGAGTGCTGTTTGCGGGAATCATTCTGCTGCTGGGTCACCTGCTGAATTTTGCCCTGTGCATCATGAGCGGTGTGGTTCACGGCATGCGTCTTAACGTCATTGAATTTGTCAACTGGGGACTGTCTGACGAAGGCTACCCATTTAAAGTCTTTAACCAAAGAACGACCTTTAACCAGCAAACAACTTTTAGTAAAGAGGATTAACAATGGATGCACTGATTATCGCACTGGGTTGGGTAGGTGTTTTCGCGCCGGTTGCTCTGGGTGCAGTGGGTTCGGCAATCGGCTGTTCTGTCGCCGGACAGTCTGCCTGTGGTGCGATGCTGGATGTAGAGAGCGGCTACGGTAAGTTCGTCGGTCTCTCGGCCATGCCATCTTCCCAGGTTATCTACGGCATTGTCATCATGTTTACCCTGAGTGGCATCGGCGTCACTCTGGCCAGCGCTCCTGGTCTGTTTGGTATTGGTCTGCTGACCGGTATTGCCCTTATGTACTCTGCCGTCTACCAGGGACAGGCGGTTGCAGCGGCCATTAATGCTTCCAAGAACAAGCCGGAAGTGTTTGGTCTTTCGATTGCGCCTGCGGCGATCGTAGAAGGCTTTGCGGTATTTGCTTTCGTATTCGCACTGGTTATGGGTCAGGGCATCGCCGCCTGATGATGGGGTGAATGTTGGAACCACACAGTCACTAAGACACAAAGACAAAAAGTATTTCTCTGTGCCTTTGTGTCTTTGTGGTTCAAAAAAATACTGGCCCATAAGCAAATACAGGATTAGATAATGAGTACTGCAACTCCTGAAAAACAAACCGGGAAAACCGTTTCCGTCGGTGTTCAGGAACTGATCGAAAAGCTGCGTAACCAGGGCGTCGACAGTGGTCGCCAGGAAGCGGGCAAGATTATTTCTGACGCTGAAGCCAAAGCCGCCGAGCTGATCGCGGATGCCGAAAAACGCGCCAGTGCCATTGTTGGCAAGGCCCGTGAGGAAGCGGATTTTATTACCAGGGCAGGCAAAGAAGCGCTGCAGCTGGCTGAGCGAAATGCCGTTCTTGAGCTGAAAGACTATCTGCTGGAAAAATTCTCTGACCAGATCCGTGCAGTGGTCAGCCACTCCATGGAAGGCGACAAGCTGCTGGAAGGGATGATTCTGGAAGTGGCTGGCCAGAACAATCTGCGCGGCGAAAACAACATCGAAGTGATCCTGCCCAGAAAAGTCATTGGTGTGGATGAACTGCGTGACAAACCTGAGCTGCTCAAGGCCGGTGGTCTGCTGGAGTTCGCCATGAAGCGTGCCAGTGACATGCTACAGGATGGCGTCACGTTCACCGTTGGTGGTGCTGGCCAGAGTGGCATTGCGTTTCGCCTGAAAGACAAGGATATCCAGGTAGAGCTGACCGATGAAGCCGTTGCTGCGGTTCTGCTGAAGCACCTGCAGCCACGTTTTCGTGCCCTGCTTGAAGGCATTATTAAATAATTGCCGGTGTCAGTTCGTGATGGCAGATCAATGTCTGCCTCACGCTCATGTTAAGGAGTAGTTCCTGAATAAGTTTCGTGATTGTGGGCCCTCGAACCCTGATCTTCCTGAGTCTGTTGAAGGGCATGAACACCAGGCCCATGCGATAGATCGTGCCAGGCACCCTTCGACTGTGCTCAGGGTGAACGGACATAGGCCCCATCATCGGACCCTGTTTCTGGGCTGCTTCCGAGGAGAATACAATGGCTGAAAATGCCTACTATACCCTGCTGACATCGCTGCCGCATATTGACTCACTGTTTAACAGCAAGATTACGCCTATCTCCCGCATTCAGCTGGACCGTCGTCTGGCCATGCTGTCCACGGCAGATCGTGAAACCCTGGTTAAGGTGGAACAGCTGGTGCACTGGAGCCATCTGGGCGAAGAGATCAAAGAAGCGTATTTGATCAATCTGGCAGAGCGCCTGTTGCAGGAGTTGGACAGTCCTGATCTGAAAGAGCTGGTGAACTGGCGTCTGGATATGCGAACCATCGCTGCTGCCTTGCGACGAAAGGCCAATGGTATTCAGGCACCGACGTCTGCGAAATGGAGTTACGGTAGCCGCTACGCCTACATCCGCCACAACTGGAATCATCCGACCCTCGGTTTGCAGCATGCATTCCCCTGGATTCCCGTGGCGGTTGAATGCCTGAGTAAAAAAGACTACCTGACGCTGGAAAAAACAGTGATGGAGGCGGTGTGGAACAAGCTGAACGAGCTTGGTGCCAGACACCGTTTCGACTTTGAAGCCGTGGTGATCTATCTGCTGCGCTGGAACCTGGTGGCACGCTGGACCTCCTACAATGGTGAACAGGCAGTGGTTCGGTTTAATGAGCTGACCCAGCAGGCATTAGGGGAATTTGCCCACCAATTGCCGGGTTCCCCGGATTAAACGACAACGGTTATACACATGACTGAACAGACAAAAACAGATCTGATGCAACAGACCTCTGCCCGGGTGGTAGCGGTGATGGGTGATATCATCACCATCGAAAGCATCAGTGGCAAAGATGGTGCGAAAAAGCCGCTGGTTAAGAACGAGGTGGTCTACGTACTGCCAAGCCGTCGCGCCAATGAAGCGGTGGAAGAGCAGCTGATGGCCGAGATTCTCCGTGTTCGTGGTAACACGGCGGATATTCAGGTGTTTGAGGAAACCCGTGGTGTTGCTGTCGGTGACCTGATTATTCAGACCGGGCACATGCTGTCTGTGGATCTGGGCCCTGGTATTCTCAGCATGATCTACGACGGTCTGCAGAACCCGCTGGAGCGTCTGGCGAATCTGCATGGCCGCTTCCTGCAGCGGGGTGTTCAGGTTGAGTCCCTGGATCGTACCCATAACTGGGCATTCACTGCCGTGGCTAAAATCGGCGATAAACTCCGTGCCGGTGAAACCTTTGGTACCGTCCCGGAAGGTCGCTTTACCCACAAAATCATGATTCCGTTTGATACCGTGGGTGAAGTGGAAGTGGTCTGGATTCAGGAAGGTAACTTCTCTGTTGACACCGTCGTGGCCCGGGTGAAAAACCACAAGGGTGAAGAAATTCCTCTGACCATGTACCAGCGCTGGCCGGTGCGTAAGTCAATCGCTGAAACGCTGGCCGCAAAAGGCAAGACCGAGCGTCTTTACCCTGACCAGCCGCTGATCACCACCACTCGCATCGTTGATACCTTCTTCCCGATTGCCCGTGGTGGCACCGGCTGTATCCCCGGACCTTTCGGTTCCGGCAAGACAGTATTGCAGCACGGTTTCTCCCGCTACTGCGACGCGGATATCGTTATTGTCACTGCCTGCGGTGAGCGGGCCGGTGAGGTGGTTGAAACCATCGAAGAGTTCCCGCACCTGCAGGATCCCAAGACCGGTGGTGCCCTGATCGACCGTACGGTTATTATCTGTAATACGTCGTCCATGCCGGTGGCTGCCCGTGAAGCCTCTATCTATACCGGTCTGACACTGGGTGAGTACTATCGCCAGATGGGTTACAACGTGCTGGCCCTGGCGGACTCTACTTCCCGCTGGGCCCAGGCCATGCGTGAAACCTCTAACCGTCTGGAAGAAATTCCCGGTGAAGAAGGCTTCCCGGCCTATATGGACTCTGCCATCAAGGGGGTTTACGAGCGTTGTGGTGTGGTTCGCAACGAAGACGGCGACGAAGGTTCCCTGACCATGATTGGCTCTGTATCACCTGCCGGTGGTAACTTTGAAGAGCCTGTTACCCAAGCCACCCTGAGTACCGTAAAGGCATTCCTTGGGCTGTCTTATGATCGTGCTTACAAACGTTTCTACCCGGCGATTGATCCTCTGATCTCCTGGTCCCGTTATCTGGATCAGCTGGAAGACTGGTACTCAAAAAACCTGTCGCCAGAGTGGGTCAGCAACGTCCGGGAGATGCAGGAACTGCTGGTACGCGGTGACAGCATCAACCAGATGATGCAGGTAACCGGTGAAGAGGGTATTACCCTGGAAGACTACGTGACTTTCCAGAAGTCTTACATGCTGGACATGGTCTATCTGCAGCAGGACGCTTTTGACGATGTGGACGCTTCCTGTCCAATCCATCGTCAGCAGGAAAACTTTGATCTGGTGGTGAGCCTGATTCGTCAGCAGTACAACTTCAGCGATAAAGAAGAGGTGCGTGATTACTTTATCAAGCTGACCGGCCTGTTCAAGAACATGCACTATGCACATCACGGATCACCTGAATACAACAACTATATGCACCGTATTCAGGAGCTTCGCAGCCAGTACGCCATGGGTGCTTTAGCTGCCTGATGACTGTTGTGTAACACGTACTGCTCAAGTCTGCCGGCGATGTCGGCAGTACTTTTTTAAGCCATTAATTTTTCAGCCACGTCTTCGTCCATTATCCCCTGAATATCTTTGGTTTAGTTTGAACTTTTCGGGTTTTTAAATATCAACACTGGAAAGAGCTGCTGGTGTTATATGGATAGCAATAAAATTTCAGGCTTGCCTGACTCTTGCATTGTTCAGACTTACCACTCTTATCAACAAGAACGTGCGGGTGGCAGGATGGGCTCTTACTATGTTACCCCCTGTGAACATGATGACCTTTCAGGCGCTGATTCTGGCTCAAATTTGCAGGAAGATGGCAGGATGCGACGTTTGGCTGAGCGGTTTTCAGCTATCGCTACTGTTACTCAACCAGTCTCTGCACAAAAGATAGAAGTGAAAACCAGGGTTCAGTCTGCTTTGCAGGCATTCCTGAAACATGACATTGAGTTTTGCAGGCAATTTGTGCAGCCAGCAAATCCTGACTGTGACAAAAGTTTTACCCCTCGATTTATCAGATTTTTTCCTGTTGTGTCAGGGATTTTGATCGATGCTCTTGTGGCAAAAGGAGAATCTGCTACAGACAGCGATTTTGAGCTGGCAGGTGATGTATTAAAAGACACTGAGGTGAAGACTGTTTTTTTCCAGCTGATAAGAGCCACTTTTTCCGGGCTGGATAGTTCCAGGAAAACGACAGCTGATCATCTTCTTAAGGCTTATAGAAAATATCCGGATGGTTGTTATGACGCAATAGTTGATGGAATCATCAGCCATAGAAAATCCCTTCCGGAATTACAGGTTGCAATGGACAGAAATCGGCTTACCCGGGGATTTCCAGTATGCTATTTTTCAATGCTGTTTGGTTCGAAGGACGACTATTATCTGGGGATTGATGCCCAAAATTATGATGCCAATACGGTTCATAATCTTTGCCAGGCCTTTGCCAGTTTGTTGGAGCAGTCCCGTCGTGGCGATCTTGAACCTGTGAATCTGTTGATATTGAATCAGATTCATCAACGTCTGACGAAAGATGTCAAGTCCTGGTACGGCGATCCTATATCTCCAACGTATGACTTTTCTGCATCACATGTATTTGATATTCCCAAAGAAAAATTCACGCCGTCGGGTTACCAGGAAATGATGTTGTTCGTGCAGAGCTGCGATCAAAAATACCGGGGTATGGATAAACTCTCTCCTGACAATCACGCAATTTTTCATATTTGTGGCTACCATGCGCCAAATCATGAGAAACCGGGCAAAGTTACGGTCAGAGCCTATTGTGATGAGCCTGACAAAGGTAATGTTCGCAAGAAAAATGTATTGATAAACGTGTTGGTTGACCATAGAAAGGCGCTGCATAGAACCCCGACTCCGGAAGACGTTCGCTTATCCACTGCCCGGTTGGCAAAGCGATTAATGCTTTTGCACTATTTTCTCGACGGAAATGGCAGAACCATTATTTACCTGATCAATCGCGAGCTGCTCAGAAATGGTCAGCCTCCGTCCATTATTCTGGATGCTGACGCCATTGCTGCGAAGTCATCTGCCGAGTTCTCCCAAATGATAAAGGAAGGGCAGGATCTTTTTATCGGTATACAGCGCAATCAGCAGCCAGCCTTATCTAATCCACCCTCTCTCTGTTTTCATGATCAGGCAAAAAGGAGGCTGCATGGGTATTTACAGCAGGTCTGGCGATAGGGGGTTGGGGATGTCGACAGGTTGGGTCGGTATTATTGGTAAAAAACGACAGTATATGTACAATGCAGAATGTTCTCCTCGTATAACCAGATAACTACGAGGTTAAAGCGGTCAGGGATTCGCCGTACATAATGATAAAAAAAGTTCTGGCACCAGTGATACAGGATATCTGGTAGCGGACAGGAGTTATAATGAAAAAAATTACCGCCATGCTGGCATTTCTGCTGGCGTTCAGTTCATCACTTTTTGCCTCTTATAACCAGATATGGGAAGAGTCCACGCTGAACAAGATCGTGGAGCGCAAGGTGCTTCGTGTTGGTCTGGATGCAGGCTATATGCCATTTGAAATGACTAACAAGCAGGGTAAGATCGTTGGTTTTGATGTGGACGTTGCCCGCCAGATGGCCAAGTCCATGGGCGTAGAGCTGGAAATTGTCAATACCGCATGGGATGGCATTATTCCGGCACTGGTGACGGATAAGTTTGACATTATCATGTCCGGTATGACCCTGACTTCCCAGCGTAACCTGCAGATTAACTTTGCCAACCCCTATATTGTCATTGGCCAGAGTGTATTACTGCGTAATGGACTGAAAGATGAAATCAAGTCTTACAAAGATCTGAATAATCCAAAATATACGGTGGTTTCCAAGCTGGGCACCACCGGCGATCTGGCCGCCAGGCGCTACCTGAGCAAGGCCAAGCTGAGATTGTTCGAAACCGAATCTGAAGGTGCCATCGAAGTGGTGAATGGCAAGGCCGATGCATTTATTTATGACCTGCCGTTTAATGCGGTCTACTCCAGCCAGAATCCGGGCAAACTGGTTCACCTGGACACGCCTTTCACCTATGAGCCGCTGGCCTGGGGCGTTCGCAAGGGGGACCCGGACTTTGTTAACTGGTTAAATAACTTCCTGACCCAGATTCAGGGTGACGGTACTTACGATAAAATTTATGCCAAGTGGTTCGAAAGTTCCGCATGGCAAAAGACCCTGAAGTAACGGCTGATGCTGCAGGGTAAACCCGTGAAAGGCCAGCCTCTGCAAATGGAAAAGCCGCCAAACCAGGTTCTGTGGAATCTGGTTTTTGCGGCAATATTGCTGCTGTTGGGTCTGGGTATCTACAAGTCCAGTCAGGCGATTGACTATATCTGGCGCTGGGATCGAGTCCCCCAGTACATTGTTTATCAGGCCCGCGATGAACTTCGTGCGGAGTTTGATGGCACCATAGAAAGTAATGAAACAGGAGAGCTAATCCTCATCAATGATGTTGACGACAGTGAGCGTATGACTGTTGTCGGTTATCAGGAAATGGCTGTCAGTGACGGTGATCTGATCTTTGCAGGTGACCTCTTGGCGGTCAACTATCACTGGCAGCCTGGGCCGATGGCCAATGGACTCTGGATGACCATCAGGCTCTCCCTGGTGTCTATTGTTTTTGCCATTGTTCTTGGGGCTCTGGCTGGTCTGGCACGCATATCACCCAATCCGGCACTGCGTCACCTTGCGACTGTTTATGTGGAGCTGGTGCGGGGAACGCCCCTGCTGGTGCAAATCTTCATTGTCTACTTCTTTATTGGCACTGTTATGGATCTGGAGCGATTCACCGCGGGTGTGGTGGCGCTGTCAGTATTCACCGGAGCCTATGTGGCAGAAATCATCCGGGCCGGTATCGAGTCTATCAGCCGGGGACAGATGGAGGCCGGACGAAGTCTGGGGATGAGCCGTGGCATGACCATGCGCTATATCATTCTACCGCAGGCGTTCAAGAGGGTGTTGCCACCACTGGCTGGCCAGTTTATCAACCTGATCAAGGATTCTTCACTGGTTTCCGTTATCTCGCTGACAGACCTTACCAAGGCTGGACGGGAAGTGGTAAGTGTGACATTCAGCCCGTTTGAAGTGTGGTTCAGTGTTGCCTTGATGTACCTGGTTCTGACCGCCACGCTTTCCTGGCTGGTCCGTCGTTTGGAGGTGAGATATGCCGTCAGAGACTGAAGGTTCTTTGTCCACAGCGGTCATTATCCGGGCTACCGGGGTTGAGAAGATCTATCCCAACGGGGTACATGCCCTGAAGAATATTCATCAGAATATTCAAGAGGGTGAGGTCGTTGTGGTCATTGGCCCCAGCGGCTCCGGTAAGTCGACATTTCTGCGAACCCTGAATCAGCTGGAAACCATTAATGCGGGTGAAATTGTTATTGATGGCATATCCCTGACCACGCCCGGGGATGTGAATAAGCTTCGGGAAGAGGTGGGGATGGTTTTCCAGTCGTTTAATCTGTTCCCCCACCTGTCGGTATTGGACAATATCTGTCTGGCACCCATGAAGGTTCGTGGCATCAGCCGCACTGAAGCAGAGGAACGGGCAAAAGCCCTTCTGCTGAAAGTAGGGCTGTCGGATAAGGCCGCCAGTTTTCCTCCGCAACTGTCGGGTGGACAGCAACAGCGGGTTGCCATCGCCAGGGCACTGGCCATGCAGCCACGGATTATGCTGTTTGATGAACCCACCAGTGCCCTTGACCCGGAAATGGTTGGGGAAGTGCTGGATGTGATGAAACAGCTGGCTGGAGAGGGGATGACCATGGTGGTGGTTACCCATGAAATGGGGTTTGCCCGGGAGGTGGCTGACCGGGTTCTGTTTATGGACGGCGGTGAGTTACTGGTGGATAGTGAGCCGGAGATTTTTTTTCAGGCACCGGAAAATGAACGTTTGCGAGTCTTCTTAAGTCAGGTAATTTGACGAAATATTCGGTCGGTAATTATCCGTTGTTATCTCCTGGGCGTGTTTCCCTAAACGCCCAGCGAACCCTTAAAACAGGCGTTCTTTTAAACGCAGGAATCAATAACCAGTACATAAAAATGCCAAAGCAGTTGGCGACGATATCCCAGAACGATGGGTAGCGATAGTCGGTAAGGGATTGCAGGCCTTCAATCCAGATACCGTATAAAGCCGCGATAGCCGCTTTTTTCAGGTTGAAACGGTCCTGGTAACAAAAGCCATCAAGCAGGCCGGAAATAACCAGAAAAGCAAGGCAGTGGGCTATTTTGTCAGCAGCCACCGGCAGCTTCCAGAATGTCAGGTCAACACCTCTGAAGTTATCTATAGGCAATAGAGACAAAATAGTGATGGCTGTCAGGGTAATGGCTAATGCCGCTCTGCTGACCGGTAAATAGTGCTGAAGAATTACGTCTTCCAGTGACGGGGCTTTCCTGAGGTTTTCCACTTTACACGTTTGGATCTGTTTGTATTAAGTTTGTCTTTCAGTGAAGCAGGGATTTCCAGCTCACGCCAATGACCCGGCTGCAGGTCGTCAATTTTCCATGATCCTATCTGGCAGCGAATCAGCCTGAGTGTTGGATGGCCGATAGCAGCGGTCATTCTTCTTACCTGACGGTTTCTTCCCTCCTTTATAGTCAATTGAATCCAGCAATCCGGAATCGACTTTCTTTCCCGTATGGGTGGCACTCTTTCCCAGACATCAGGAGCGTCAATGATTTCTGCCCGGGCCGGGAGAGTAGGGCCATCGTTCAGAACTATTCCGGTACGAAGATGGTCTAAGGATTGAGAGTCCGGGATTCCTTCCACCTGAACCCAGTATGTTTTGGGCATTTTGTGCTCAGGTGAGGCAATCAGGTTTTGCAACTGGCCATTATCCGTCAGCAGTAACAACCCTTCGCTGTCTCGATCCAGCCTGCCCGCTGGATAGATGCCGGGAATGTTAATGAAATCCTTCAGGGTTTGCCGTCCTTCCTGGTCCGTAAACTGGGTCAAAACACCGTAAGGTTTATTAAAAAGCAATAATCGGCTTTTTTTGGAAGGGCGTATAACAGAAGCCTGCATGGGTAATCACTGATGAGAAAAGTCAGAATTATAAATGCAGGAGAACCTGTGGACTAGACTATGGCCTTAACCATTTAAAAGGGGGTTGTGTGAGTACACCACCAGCAAGCTGTGATCACCCTCAGCAGCGGGCAACTGATGTGAAATCAGTTATCAGTTATTTAGCTCCATTGCTATTGGGGGGGAGTCTGTGGGTGCTCCCTGCACCGGAAGGTCTGGATCTGCAGGGATGGCACATGCTGATTATTTTTATCAGCACCCTGTTGGGGGTGATGGTTACTCCCATGCCGATGTCGGCAATCACCTTGATGGGGGTGACAGCCCTGGGGCTGACCAAAACCCTGACCCTCAAACAGGCACTGGCGGGTTATGGTGATCCTGTAACCTGGCTGGTGGTGCTGGCGTTTTTCATCTCTCACGGGTTTATAAAAACCGGGCTTGGGCTCAGAATTGCCTACTGCTTCATGCGTATCATGGGGAAGAAAACCCTGACCCTGGGTTATGGACTGACCCTGACGGATATGCTGCTTGCCCCGGCAATGCCCAGTACCACGGCTCGCGCAGGTGCCGTGGTATACCCCATTATGCAATCCATCGCCACTGTCTATGACAGTAAGCCGGGAGCCACTGCCAACAGGATGGGGGCCTTTCTGTTGATGATCGTCTTCCACGCCAATGCCATCACCAGCACCATGTTTCTGACTGCCATGGCGGGTAATCCGCTGGTGGTCAAGCTTGCTGGCAATCAGGGTATTGAGTTGAGCTGGGCGACGTGGGCCTTGGGGGCATTGTTACCCGGTATTGTCTGTCTTATCTTGATGCCACTTTGTCTGTATCGCATTATCCCGCCGGAATTGAAAGAAACCCCCATGGCCGTCAAGGTGGCACAGGATGAACTTCACCGCCTGGGCTCCCTGACCAGGGATGAATGGATTATGGCCGGTACTTTCCTGTCGCTTCTTGTGCTATGGATATTTGGTCAGCAGCTGGGCTTTTCAGCGACGCTGGTGGCTATGGTGGGTGTGTGCATTCTGCTGTCAAGCGGTGTTCTGAACTGGGATGATCTCCGTGGTAATAAGGGAGCCTGGGACACCATGATCTGGTTCGGGGCATTTATTACCATGGCTCATTACCTCAGTGCCTATGGCGTAGTGAACTATGTCAGTGATCAGGTTGGCGTTCTGTTTGACGGTTTGCCCGCCTGGGTGGCAATGATCACCGTCTGTGGACTGTACTACTTTTTCCATTACTTCTTTGCCGCATCAACAGCACAGATCAGTGCCATGTATGCCGGTTTTCTGCTGATTATGCTTGGAGCTGGCGTTCCCCCTCTGGGAGGTGCCCTGATGCTTGCCTATATGAGTAATATTTGTGCTGTTATTACCCACTATGGGAATGGACCGGCACCAATCCTTTATGGTGCTGGTTATGTCTCTCTTTTCAACTGGTGGAAAGTCGGGTTGATCATGAGCTCGCTCTATTTGCTGGTATGGCTGGGGCTGGGTAGTGTCTGGTTGTCCTGGTTAGGCTATTTATAGCCAGGATATAAGCCATAAAGTTGTAACTAATCCGGCCATCTGCAACTGTGCGTATGGCCTAAACAATCACCTCAACAAGAAATGTTTTGATCAGGAAACCCAGGACACCCAGGCCGAGAGCTCCAAAGAGTACGAATGTTCCCCATTTTCCCGCATTGGATTTTTTGGCCAGGTCATAAACGATAAAAGCCATAAATAAAACCAGCCCGCTGATTAAGACCTGTAACATGATGGATTCAAACTCAGCAATATCCATAGAACCTCCAGAAGTTTAGCCGACTTTTTTTGGCAACTTTTTTGCGTGCTTTTTTCGCCAACTTTCTTATGCCGGTATTTTAGGCATTTTCTGCTGAGTCGCCAATATCGCATATAAACACAGTGCAACTCAGTTGATGCGTTATTGCCGGGCGCTGCAATCCTCAATAGACCCTACACAGATTTGTCCCCAGACCGATATAGGTATCCAGAGAGTTTCAAAATGATCTGGTCAAAGGTTATCCGGGGGGAGGTATGGCGCTCAAACTCAGGCTGGTGGATGTCACCAAATTACAAAAAACCAACTATCTGACGTCGGAGGCATCAAAGGCGGCCGTCCGGGAGGCAAAGGTACTGCTGGATAAGCAGGAAGAGTTTATGAAAAATGGCGGAATGGACCGGCAAAAGTTACGTGCTTTTATCAATAGTGACTATTGGACATCTCGCCAAAAGCAGAAAGCCAGGGAAGAACTGCTCAATTTTCATAATGAGTTCAAAAGTAATATGGCCAATGAAGCAACGGCTAAGCGCAAAGAGCTGAATAGTGCCAGCCGTCTGCTCACGCAACGTAAAGTGAAGAAAGCAAGTACCGTTAAAAAGCGCTCCGGATATGTATAGGGCGTAAACAGATCCATATAAAAAATAACTGCTTTTCAGGGATGAGTTCAGCATGAATAACGTTAACGGCGTTTCCACGACGAATGACATAAAAACTCTAAATCCGGCAGATATGAGTCAGCAGGACTTCATTGCTGCTGTTTATCTTGAACGTGGAGAAATGCTGGACTCAGAAGTTCGACGAATTATTGGTGAAATTGATAAAAGTAATCAGTATGTAGATACCATTAATAAGTTGATTGGCAAGGCAAATGTTGCCGAGTATGGATCAACACATTATTCCTCCACCACATGGCAGGTTAAAGGCAAAAATGTTGTGCTTGATAATGGTTACGGGTTGAATTTCCAGCCAGATGGTAAGGGTGGGAATACCTTCACTCTGCTTGACGGTGACGGTAATCAGTTAATCTACCAGAACCAGACTCTGATACCTGTGCCTGCCGGTGCGACGGTGGATGCACTGGAAGTTGGCATTCCCGTGATGAACGACATGACCTATATACTGAATGATGGCACTGAGATTACCTTTAAGGCCGGAGCCCCGGATAAGGCATTCAACTCATCGGACTTTTCTGGAGGCATGGCGGATATCACCTCGATTATCATTACCCGGGATAATCAGGGAATGAAAATCAGTGATGTTAATGTTGCCGGATCAATGACCATCGGTTCCCCTACCATTGAGACCCCAACTGATGTGGCAGTATCCCAGCCGACCACAGCCACGCAAACGGTAAATGTTCCTGCTAACACACTGCCAATGTATGAGCACTACGATGAGAACGAAAATTACGACACCATTGATGTCGTCCATGGGGAAAGAGTATCCTCCAAGTGGGAAGGGGTTATTCAGAGTAAATCTCCAGCGGAACAGGCCGCCATACTAGGCAAGATAAAGTCGGATGGCGGGCTATCTATTTACTGGGAACTAGGTGACGCGGATAATACTAATGAGCGTTATTATAAAACGTTTGATTATGAGCCCTACGCCAATGAAACGCTCTCCCAGTTTATGGGACGTGTCGTTAATAGCTCCAAAACGGATTTCCGAAACTATGTCCATGCAGAGGAAGGCGATATAGAAATAGAGTATATCCAAACCGACATTCACTTTCCCGCTTATAGTTATCAGGAAGTGATACCGGGGACCAGTAAAACAACCAAACAAGTTTCATCCAGCACTATTAACGAAAGCCGGGATTTTTATGACTCTGAGAATTATGGGAGTATCAGGGCATTCACTGATGATTATTTATTAAAATTGAAAAGTGACCTGACGAACAAGGATCTTAGCGATGAACAGATAAAGGGGCTTGAAAAAGAATTGCAGACCAATGGCTATACAATTAACTTGAATCTGGAGGATACTGATGGGGAAGATAACTCGTATGGCAGAAATTATAGCTATAAATTGGTCCCCGGAGAGTCTGTGGATGAATTCTTTGAACGTGTGATGGATCAGTCAGCAGCAAAACTTAGATCATGGATAAACTACCATATGGATGAGGGAGAAATTAACATAAAATCCATGTCTGCCTCCAGTACTATACCCGGATTCTCCTATGATCAGTACGCACCAGTTCCGCAGGCTGCTCCAAATGCTGCTCGCCCGAACAACCGCCACAGCCTGGATGTCAACAATCATGATGGCCACATCCTGTATGAAGCCGGCGGTATGCATCAGTGGGAGTATGATGGCCGGGGTACCCAGGCCATCAGCAAAGCGAATCCCAATGATTCCAGCAACCAGGTATCCGGTTTTTTTGGCAGGAAGCTGGCGTTCAGCCAGTCAGTCAATGATGAGTTTAGCGGTACCACGCCGTTTATGACCCAGAAGGAGAAAGAACTTCTGGCTAATATATTGAGGATTACCTATCCCGATGCCAGTGGCAGTGGCCGACTGACCCCGGAAGAGTGGGTCACGTTAAAGAAGAGCCTGATTAATGCCCGGGATAACCTCAATGGCAACAGTCAGATTCAGACCGTTCAGCTGCAAAGGGCGATGCAGACGTATAATCAAAACTTTGAGGCCATGTCCAACGCCCAGCAGAAGATCTACTCCCTGCTCAGGGATATTATTTCTAATGTGAAGTAATCCGGGTCAACCGGTAATGGCTGTGAAGCAGCGAATGCCGGTCAACTTGACTTAATCAAGACTGATCCCCAGTTGACTGACACCATCGTTGGCAGAAAGCAGCCGAAGTTCTTTGGTAAACTCTTTTGATGGTTTCTTTTGCTGACAGACCATGCTGATCAACTCACTGATAAACCGACGTTGAACCTCAAACAATTCATGCTCTTCAGTGTACTGCGCCAGTTCGGTTCCTCTAAGCTCTTGTGCTTCAGTGTATTTTATGAATTTACCAATGGTACTGAGTGACACGGTTAATGCACTGGCCGTTTCATCAATGGTTGCTTTCATGGCACAGTTGATGGCACAGTTAAGACCAGCCGAAAAATCCAGCGCCGGTTCAACACCAAACATATCAAAATCTTCAGGAGCTGGCGTATTTTCATCCAGTCGTTCAAGCAGACGTTCGAAGTTTTTTGACGATTGAAGTCCGGCAGTATAGTCCCAGAGCATGTTCAGACAGTGCCTCACATCGGCAGCATGGCCAAATTCTGCCAGCTCTGAAAACAGTGCAAAGTTGGGCCAGGCTCTCTCAGTGACAGCAGTAGCGAGTGTCGCCAGTTGCCAGGGAGCGAGTAATTCAATTTGGCGGGAATATTGAGCGTACAGTGTGCGGATGTTCAATGATGATTACCATTAGGGTTGATGCCGCTGGCATTCTAGCATTTCTTATTAACAGCGACATCACTACTTTAAATTTACAGGGGCCAGGTAAACTGCAGGCGTACAGAGTTGAAATTGTAATTGGAATTCAACTCAACAGAACCACCATCCGGTAAGCAGCTGCCCGCAGTAATTCGATTGGTCCTGAGCTGAACTTCTCCACAATCACTGAAAGAATAACGGGTGTTCTGCCTGATAAAGTAAATACTTTCTTTAACGCTTTCTCCAAGACCGATGCTCTCCAGTCCGTAAAGAATGGCTGAGCTGGCAACCTGGTCCCGAACCTTATCCGGGTCGTCAATGGTTTTATAAATGAATGAGCCAATGTGTTCTTCATTGAACTCTATTGTCTGCTTGAAAATAAATTCTGTTTGTTCGTGGTCTGTTTGATAAGCCGGTGCCTGAAAATCATTCATGGATGACACCTGGTTTAAAAACGGGGCTCTATCATTTGATTCCATCAGCATGGGTTGATCAGCAGATGAATAGGATATAAAGCCCATTGCCATAGATAAGTAAATCGTTCGAAAAATGCTTTGGGCAATATTTTTTATTTTCATGGCTTTAATCCTTGAGTTGATTTATGTCTGTTTGTTCTTTTTCTCCAAGAGATATTTTTTGGTTTTTGACAGGAAGAGAATGTTTTTAGTTCTATTTAGATAATCAAAAACCAAATGCTTAAAACATATTGTTTTAAATGCATATCATCACATTAGACACCTAAAGAGTGAAAATAACTTGAACAAAGGTATCATATTCCTATTTGATCTATGGTTTTGAGTGTTTTAATTGTTTTAGAGAATAAAAATATCTTTTTATATTTCGAATATGGTTTCCAGAGAACATCCCCGGAAACCAATGGGCATCAGGCGCGGGACATGAATTTCCCGGTTTCTGTATTGACTTTGATGATTTCTCCGTTACTGAGATACTCTGGAACCTGAACTTCCAGGCCAGTGCTGACCCGGGCAGGTTTTGTTCTTGCCGCAGCCGAGGCCCCTTTTATGCCAGGGGCTGTATCAACGATTTCCAGGGCAACGGATGCTGGCAGGTCAATCGCCAGTAGCTGGCCATCAACCAGCAGGGCGGTCAGGCCTTCCATATTGTCAGCGATATAGAGAAGCTGGTCCTCAATAGTGCTGGCATTGACGAGATACTGGGAATAATCCTCAGAATCCATAAACGTACACTCATTGTCTTCACGATAGAGAAGCGTGACGGCTCTTCTCTGCAGGTCCACGTCAGTGAGAAGAATATCGCCGGTCAGTGTCTGCTCAAGTTTCTGGCCGCCGGGAACAGAATTGAAACGAACCTTATACAGGGTCTGGGCACCGCGGGCAGATGGGCTTTTCGCCTCAACCTGACGAACCTGATAATACTGGCCTTCAATGTCTACAATCTGGCCTTTTTTCAGTTCTCGAGCGTAAGGCATTGGATTCCTCGGAATAGCTGGTGTGCAGATAAATACGGTTGGAGTGATGATTGCTCTGGTCTGTACTGCTTTGACCTGGATAGTCTAGGAGGCTGTCCGAGAATAGCGCCCGTAGCGAGGATGGCAGAAAATTGAGGATAAAAATTTCGTTTTGTGAGGTGAATAGTGGGGCTATTTGCCGAACAAAACGGAATTTTTAGACCAATTTGCTGCCACCGCAGTAGGGCAGTCTATTCTCGGACAGCCTCCTAGTTCCAGCGTCAGGAGTCTCTGGCCGGACAGCCAGAGTAAAGCATCCATCGGGGCATTTTAAATTGATTATGCCTGCTGATAAAGAGAGCAGTGAGTGAAGTATTGCGCAATACTATGCCGGATTGAGGTTTAAAGATGAGTCTCATCAATGCAAATGTCGTGGGTTACTGGATTTACCAACAACCTTGCCATTGTTATCGAGAATTTTAGCCCTGGAATCCACACGGTATATCTGCCTTAAATACTCTTCCTTAATGGCTTTCTCATCAACGAGAGGCTTGGTATACACTCCGGCGTATGCCAGGTATTCAAGCATGTACAGGGGGTTCGGCATGATAACCTCCGAGCCAGTTATAATAGCTTACCTTTCGCCATGACTCCGTTTGTTGATGCAGGGCATAAAAAGGGTGCCTTGTCATGAAAGTTTGTTGCAAGCCTATGCAAACCACTGCTGAAACGTGTTGTCTGCCAATTTCATGAAAAATATTGCATCCTGCTCGCTAACATAGAAAAATTTGACTTATATCAATGCTTGAAAAAGGCTGGGCCTATAAAAAAGATCATTAGAATAAATATCTAAGGGGGATGCTATATGACGACAGTGATTGACCGAATCATCAAAGACCATCAGCATATGGCACGCTTGCTGGACTACCTGGATTACGAGGTCTCTGGTTACCGGGAAGGCAGTGAGCACAATCCTCAGCTGAACATTATTATTGAAGCGCTGGATTATATGCATAACTATCCAGATGCATTTCACCATCCTCTTGAGTCCAGGTTGATGGCCCGGCTTCGTCCCCGGTTGGCCAGTAAAGAAGAACGGATTCAGTTTGATATGATTGAGAATCAACACCGGCAGATTACGGCAATGACCCAGAGGCTTGTGGAGGCTTTCAATACCGTTGCTTCTGACCAGGTTATCCCGATCAATCTGCTACTGGCTGAATACACGCTCTACAGTGAGTTGCAGCGGGAGCATATGGAACTGGAAAACCAGTATATGATTCCGGCGATGCAGTCTTTATTAAGTGTTGATGATCTGGTACTGGTTGATAATGATCTTAAACAGATGTCTGATCCACTTTTTGGTTCTCATTTATGGGAGGTATACCAAAATCTGTACCAGTATGTGACTGAGCGGGAAAACGAGGTTGAGCCGGTTATTTAATATTCAGCTCCACTCATAACTTTTACTCTCCAGCAAATTGCGTGTTAGGAATTTGCTGGGAGTCCTGTCCAGAGCGAAACTCAGTTTTCGGCTTGTCGCTTCGCCTTTATCTTCTTCAACCAGCCTGCAATGTAATAGCACTGATATTCATAAAGTGATAATTGTAAGTAGTTGGCCAGAAAATATGATTTCATTTGGTTAACTACTTATAGGGCCGGTTTTTATTTCGCTATCTATCAGCGTACAGTGTTGACATCTGAGTCATGAAAGAGAGGATGGAGCGTGGGTAAACCAATAACATGGATTGTTGCAGGCATTTTCTGGATGCAGGCCCATTTCGTTCTTGCTGATGCCATTGGCGAGATCGCGCCCGAGCCGGGTACAGGTAATACGGAACAGGAACTGGTCAGGGCCTCTGACTATATGGTGGCTACTGCAAACCCCTATGCAGCGAGAGCTGGTTATGAAATTCTCAAACAGGGCGGTTCTGCTATTGATGCTGTCATCACCACGCAGCTGGTACTGAATCTGGTGGAACCGCAATCTTCAGGTATTGGTGGGACGGGATTAGTCGTTTATTTTGATAATAAGGCCGGGCAGTTATCCACCTGGGAAGGTCGTGAGACTGCGCCGGGGCAGGTAAAGCCGGATCACTTTCTTGATGAAACAGGAGAACCCCTGGCGTTTTATGATGCGGTTGTGGGAGGGCGATCGGTAGCAACCCCCGGTCTGCTCAAATTGATGTATGAAGTGCATCAAAAGCATGGAAAACTGGCTTGGAAAACCTTGTTCAAGCCAGCGATAAAACTGGCCCGGGAAGGGTTTATTGTGTCGCCAAGACTGGCCAGGCTGGTTGCCATGGATCAGACCCGTCTGGGGCGTTATGAAAACACGAGAAACTACTTTTATCCTGAAGGACGTCCTGTGCAGGAAGGCGATCTGCTGAAAAACCTGCCATTTGCCAATACTCTGTCTCTTATTGCCAATCGCGGGATTGATCCGTTCTATCAGGGAGAGATTGGTCGCGATATCGTCACAACGGTGAACTCAGTAACCGATAATCCTGGCTTACTGACGATGAGTGACCTGAACCGTTATCAGGTTCAGGAACGTGACCCTGCCTGTATGGACTATCGGAGGTATCGGGTGTGCAGTATGGGACCACCAAGTTCGGGTGGACTGACCATGGGGCAGATTCTCGGGATGCTGGATCACTACAACCTGCCTGAACTGGGCAAGGACAACCCCATTAGCTGGCAACTGATTGGCGATGCAACGCGTCTGGCTTTTGCCGACCGTGGAATGTATATGGCGGATCAGGACTTTGTTCATGTGCCGAAGGGTTTGTTGGATAAGTCCTATCTTCTTGAGCGAAGTCGGCTGCTGAAAACCGGAAAGCCGTTGCAAGGGGTTGCTCCGGGCTTGCCACCGGGCATAGACAAAATACGTCAGGCTTCCGGTGAAGCACTGGAACTCCCGGCAACGACGCATATCAGCATTGTTGATGGTGATGGCAATGCGGTGGCGATGACCTCCAGCGTAGAGAATGCTTTTGGTTCACGCCTGATGGTCCGTGGTTTTCTATTGAATAACTCCATGACGGATTTTTCCTTCCGTCCATTTATTGATGGCAAACCGGTAGCCAATCGCATAGCACCAGGGAAACGACCAATGTCTTCTATGACGCCCACTATCGTGTTACGTGATGGCAAGC
>NZ_JBLYNV010000055.1:0-36219 GCF_049310165.1 Endozoicomonas sp. ALE010
ATAGAACCACTATTCACTAAAAATTTCCGACTTTTTATCCTCAATTTTCTGCCATCCTCGCTACGGGCGCTATTCTCGGACAGCCTCCTAGCGGGAGCGCTTTTTCGGATGAGGACTGAAACGTTTGGTACTGCCTTTGACTTTCCTGGCCTGCACTTCGTTCTTTTTCAGCCGATCCTGCGGCTTTTTATGGAAGGCGGGTGCGGGTGACAGGTCCACCAGTGCGGCAAGCGCGTCGATATCCTGTTTTTCCAACTCCTGGAACTGCCCCTGACGCAGGTGATCAGGAATGATCATGCTGCCAAAACGGACCCGCTTCAAACGGCTGACTTTCAGATCCTGGGATTCCCAGAGACGGCGGACTTCACGGTTACGCCCTTCAAGAATACAGACGTGAAACCAGTGGTTAATGCCAGTACCGCCGGAGTCCACAATATCGGTAAAACGAGCCATGCCGTCTTCCAGCTCGACACCTTCAAACAGGTTTTTCACTTTCTGCTGGGTAATATCACCCATGACCCGCACGGCGTACTCCCGCTCAATGGAATGAGAGGGGTGCATCAGGCGGCTGGCCAGTTCGCCATCGTTGGTAAACAGCAGCAGACCGGAGGTATTGAGGTCCAGACGGCCGATGGAGATCCAGCGCTCGCCCTTCAGTTTAGGGAGTTTATCAAAGACCGTTGGACGGCCTTCTTTGTCAGAACGGCTGCAGATTTCGCCTTCCGGTTTGTTATAAGCGATGACACGGCGAATACCAGAGGCGTAAGCGTCCAGCTTAATAACCCGGCCGTCCACGGCAATAACGTCGGCCAGGGCTGCACGGTCGCCAAGGCTGGCTTTGACACCGTTGACGCTGATGCGTCCTTCAGTGATCCAGCGCTCCATCTCACGGCGTGAGCCAAGGCCAGCGCCCGCCAGGATCTTTTGCAGTTTTTCGCCCTGCGGAGGGAGTGTAGTTTCTGTGGTCATGGGATATCGGCGGGGTCTCCGCCCGGAATTTAACAAGAGGGAACGCAGTATAACGGGAGGTTCGGGTACAAACAATCCGGTTGAGCCGCAGTGAAATAGAGTAAACAGGTGAAATAAAGAAGAGGAATGGAACCTGATAATCATTTTGTGGTCAAACGGCGGTGTTTATAGCCTCAGCTAGCAGGGTTTTATTCTGAAAACAATTTTACCAGCCTACTACCATGCACAGTCTGCTCTCTGGGTTGACCAGAGAGCCGGTTTCAGCGGGATGCCAGAACACCCCGGACATACATTTAACGGTAAAAGGGTCGCAAACTATCAGCCTTATAGAATGGCCGCTGCCCCCCCGGATTACGGCAAGTTTACTGAGGATGACTTCTGGGGGAGAAAAACATTATATGGACATCGAATCACCCCGGCCAGTGTGCTTGCAGCCTACGGAACTGATAGATCGTCTCTTAGAAGTGGCTTCTTCCTGCTCAAACTTTGCCTGCAGAACATTCTTTATGACAATAAAAGAGTGACTCCGGAACAGGTGATTCAGGAATTCAACCGGAAACCAGATCAAAACAATAAGTACCTATTAGCGATAGCGCGCTTTAAGTCGGAATGCTGCCTGAATGGCCTGGCGTTAAATGGCCAGCCGGTCACACCAGATGAGGTAGTTAAGGGTTATCAGGACCTTAAAGCAACACTGGAGCTGGCACGCTTTAAGTCGGAATGCTGCCTGAAGGGACTGCTGTTGGCTGGCCAGCCGGTCACAACGGCTGAGGTGGTTAACGATTTTCCGGATAGTCCGCAAGGCAAACTGGGGATAGCGCGCTTTAAGTCGGAATGCTGCCTGAAGGGCCTGATGTTAAATGGTCGCCCGGTCAGACCGGATGCGGTAGTGAAGGAGTTCCCGGATAGCCCGGAAGGCAAACTGGGTATAGCGCGCTTCAAAGAGGAGTGTTGCATGAGAGGGATGGCGTTGAATGGCGAGCCGGTCTCACCGGATGCGGTGGTGAAGGATTTCCCGGATAATCCGAAAGGTCGGCTGGGGATCGCGCGCTTCAAAGCGGAATGTTGCCTGAAACGCCTGCCATTGAATGGCCGACAGATCACATCGGAGGAAGTGGTTATGGGCTATCAGGCAGTCGGGGCAAGATTGGAACTGGCGCGCTTCAAAGCCGAATGTTGCCTCAGGGACCTGCTGTTGCATGGCCGACGGGTCACGCCGGAAGAGGTGGTGGAGGATTACCCGGGTAGTCCGGAAGGCAAACGGGGAGTGGCGCACTTCAAAGAGGAATGTTGCCTGAGAGGGCTGCCGTTGAATGGCCAGCAGGTTTCACCGGATACGGTGGTTAACGGTTACCGGGCCAATAAATCAGTACTGGGGCTGGCACACTTTATGGAAGAGTGTTGGCTGAAGGGGCTGGCGTTAAATGGCCAGCCGGTCAGACCGGATGCTGTGTTAAAGAGTTTCCCGGATAATGATACCGGTGGCAAGCTGGGAAGAGCGCGCTTTAAGGAACTGTGTTGCCTGAAGGGCACGGTGTTGAATGGCCGACAGGTGACCCCTGATGAGGTGATTGAGGGTTATCAGTCAGCCAATGCAATGCTTGAGCTGGCACGTTTCAAAGCGGAATGTTGCCTGAGGAACCTGATGGTTAAGGGCCAGCAGGTCACACCGGATACCGTGGTCAGGGATTATAAGGCAGCCAGGGCAACTCTGGAGCTAGGGCGCTTCAAAGCAGAATGTTGCCTGAGGGGGCTGCATTTGAATGGCCGACAGGTCACACCGGATGCCGTGGTTAAGGATTATGAACGGGGGGGGTGGTTGCTCGAAAGAGCGATTTTTTATTCCCGGTTGGCATTGAATGCCAGAGAATTGAATGGCAGCTATCTGGATAACCTGAAAGTACTGGAAGCGTATAATGAAGCCCCCGGAAATCATGCCGCAAGGCAGATTGAATACCTGATGCACAGGTTGCAACAACCTCAGCGATACGATGAAAGCAATGATGCTCAGGATGCCATCCAAAAGGCCTGGCAACTTCTGGACAGCATATTGATCAAAGATAAGCAACAACGATTGCGATGTAGATTGATCTTCATGGCTATGCAGAATGGATTGACCATTGATCACCAGAGATTGTCCGCAGAACAGGTATTGCATTCCATCCAGACACTGAGGCCCTCATTTCAGAATTCGCGCATCTATTTCTTTTTCCTGAAACACTGTTATATCACTGGACAGCCTGTTTATGGACGAAGAATCCAAAGGCATCAGGTGTTGGAATGCCTTAAGGGTTTTCCTGAAGGAAGTAAACTGCGCCATGCTTTAGGGCGCGACCTTGAACAGTGCCTCTACGAAACAGGCACAGGGGATAAGTTTCTGTTTAATCCGGAAAATGCTGTCGCCAGTGATAGTCGGTACAGATACGCAGCCTCTGCCAGTCAGCATGTCGCTGCTGTTGCCGTTCGTAGAGAGTGCCCGGTATCGTACAGACCTGAATCGTATAGACAGACCACAGATAACTTCCGGTCTGGCTTTGGTCATGAAAACAGATATTCCGCCAACGGTGTCAATAACGCCGGATATGGCTATAGAGGCCAACTGCCTGTCGCGATCCCGGTTTTAGAATACCCTGGTCGAAGAGAAAGAGCGGTTGAAGCATCCGTGGCCAATTTCGGCAGGGAACATCCATTCCCTTACCCGCCCCGTGAGTACTGGTGTGAAACAGAAGAAAATACGTTCACTACAGGCAGAGCGGTTTTTTTGGATCATCAGGTTCCGCAGTTAAATTCGCTAACGCTCAGAACACTGGAGATTATTCAGGTAATCAATGACGCTTATCCCTGTCCCCCCATCCTGATTACCGGTTCCTATGCCCGTTACTTACAAAACCGCTGCTCATCATACAACGACATAGACCTTATTTGCACGGCAGAAGAGCCTGCCAGAGTCCTGTTTGGAGAGCTGCGGACATTGAATGTCGACAGGGATTCAGAAATCCCCCAAAGTGTCATCATCGGGCCAGTCCCGGGATGTCCGGCGATTAAACTGCCAAAAGCTTTCAATATCAATCTGACAGACGGTGATCTGGGTGCCAGGGCAATGGGGCTGCAGGTCAGCGTGGACGACAGAGTAGGTCATCAAAACGCGGCACGACTGGCCGTTCAAGTTCCCGGCGTAGAGAAGTTGGTGTGGTGTTTGTCGTTTGCTGAAGAAACCAGGTTGTTGAACGATACGCTGAAATTTCTCACCGATAACCTCGATCCGCTCACTGAGCAGTTGCAAAAAGGAGCGGCATTTGCCTTGCCCCGAACCATTCTTTTTAACACCCCCCAAAACACCAGTGACCGTATTTATGGTTTGCTGATACGCTCTTTGCTTACCCTGAATAAAGCCCGGCAGTTTATTGCACTGCACGCTCAAGGAGACCCCGGAAACCCGGACGACCGGACAAACCAGGGGCAAGAGCGCCGACGCCTTTATGCATTGACTCAGAATCTTCACATGAAATTGCTCAGCCATCTGTGGCGTAAGGGTTTTGAGCACAGAGTGAATGGCTGGCTATCGGCCTTTCAGCCAGTTAATGATTACCAATGCAAGAAAAAGGAATTTGTCAAAACACTGCTTGCGCTGATGCACCCTGAATAAGGAAAACCCAACTCGATGAACTCTGGTTGCATCGGTGTATTGAGCGACAGCAACCTGTGACCCTAACGAACCTCATAGTTGAGCACGATTTCATAGCGGCGTTGGTCCCACCCGACATATTCAGGAGCCCGTGGAAAAGGACTGGCAGTTTTTATCAATTTTATAGCGGCGCGATCAAACTCTCTTATGCGCGAGGGCTTGTTGCAGTTAACAAAAACCTATCTATAGTTACTCTAACCTATTCAAAATGAGTAAGTTCTGTTGTGAATGATCGATAATCCATCTCCCGGGCCGCTGACCATTTAGGGGTATCCTCTTCTACTCTGCGTCGCTGGGAGGCTTGTGGAAAATTCGTGCCTGAGCGTACTGTCGGTGGTCAACGATGTTACAGCGCCAGTCAGTTAATGACGCAACAGACTCCACAGGTACAGCGCAAAACGGTAGCTTACAGCCGGGTTTCCAGTCATGACCAGAAAAAAGACCTGGCGAAGGATGTTCTGGAGATTATCTCTGTGTTTTCTGCCCACCTCTACGGCAGCCGCAGTCGCAAAAACCAGCAGCTGATGGAGAAATTGACCAAAGTTGTAGAGGATGCCGGGTAGCCATGAGCGAAAAAGACTCGTTTCTGACTGACACCCTGTCACTGACCTTCCAGACCCGCCTGAACGTCTCGGCTGCTCAGAATGGTGCCCTGTCCGCTATCGCCGGGCTGATGTCGTCCATCGAACGTGGGTTATATGTCCAATGGCGTAAGGGACAATCACTGGCTTGCCTGAAAAACAAGACCATTGCCCGCTACCAGATTCCTGCCCGGTACTTTAATGCAGAAAAAGCCAGCCTTGAGGGTAAGATTCGCTCAGTCATATCCAACCTGGCAAACACTGAAGACAGTTACCAGCGTCGCATCAAGTCAAAGCATCGCCACATAGATAAACAGACAAAGACACTGAACAAAGAAGAAAATCCTCAAAAACGCGCTCAACTGCGCTTTGGCCTGCACCAGTCTAAACGACGTCTGTCAACCTTAAAGGTTCGCCTGTTTCGTATACGGCAGAGGTTGAAAAGCAATGACCCAGCTATCTGCTTTGGCTCCAAAGTCCTGTTTAAAAAACAGTTCCACCTGGAGAAAAACGGCTATTGTGACCATAGCGAGTGGCAACAGGTCTGGCAGGATGCCCGGCAATCACAGTTTTTTATCATTTAAACACTATGGTCAGGCACTGTCCTTTCGGTTTGCCCGCGATAAGAAGGGGTGGAGGTTGCTGGTGACAACGGCAGCGATACGGGGTCGCCCGTGTACCTGCCCGGAAGCCGGTGCCATGGGGCTGGATATCAACGCCGACCACCTGGCCCTGGCGTTGATTGACCGCCATGGTAACCCGCTGAGCAAATGGACCATTCCCTGTCACACCTTTGGCAAAACCTCAGAGCAACGTCAGGCAGTGATTGGTGATGCCTGCAAACAAGTGATTGAACTGGCAAAAAAGGCCGGAGTACCACTGGTGATGGAACACCTGTCGTTCCGGAAAAAGAAAGACGAGCTGGAAAAGAGTCACTCAGCCCGTTATGCCCGGATGCTGTCCGGACTGGCATACGACCAGATTCATAAGACACTGGTCAGTCGTGCGTACCGTGAAGGCGTGGAATTGGCCAGGGTCAACCCGGCTTACACGTCGGTAATAGGTCGAACAAAATTCAGTGGCCAGTATGGCCTGTCGGTGCACCATGGCGCAGCCGTGGCGATAGCCCGACGTTATTTCCAGTTTTCTGAGCGATTGCCCCGTGGTGCCACAGCGTGGCTGTGGGATGACAGGGCGGGCCATGTCGCCTTGCAGTTACCAGAGGATAACGGCAAGCACGTATGGACCCGTTGGGCGATTCTGCGCGGGAAACTGGCAACGGCTCTTGCAGAGCGACCAAAGCGATTGAAGCATCCACCGGCCTTGTCGGCGACGACAGGGCTGCGTGAGGGAGAGAGCGGTGTTGTTTTCGACACGGCGCTCCCGTTTTAACTTTGGTCTGTCGGTGAGATTCCGACACGTGAATCGTCAGTAGTACTGCTCGGCTGGCGTTTTGCGAAAAATACTCAGGTTTAGATAACTTTGAGTAGGTTTGTGTAAGTTTTTAGGAGCGGTAAAAATTGAACGCAGCAGAGAAACACCAAGCCCTTCAACAATTTTAAACATAGTCCATCTACTTCTGTGAAATATTTATAACAACTGCTGATAAACCGGCGGCATTGTTGAATCAGGATTGCCTGGGTAAATCCACTGTCACGATCTGGTTGCTTTGTGGAAAAATCTGTTTTGTCAGAGACTTCATGGTCGTAAGGTTCACCTGCTGTTGCAGCTCAGACATGCTTTCGAGATACTCTGGTGAATCGTACCGGGCAAAACTGAGTGCCAGCCTCCTTAGCCAGGTGTTGTCGTCTTTGAGTCGAAGACTTTCGGCAAAGGTGATGTCCTCACGAATTCGGGCAAAGTTCTCGTTGTCTAATGGCCGTTGTTATTTTGTCTTCCCATTGCTGAAAGTTGCGCAGGGAAGCAGCCTCAACATTGTTTGCAATCGTCTTTTTCGCTTTCTCTTTCAGTTTCTCCAGTTCAGTCCGGCGTAGTCCGTTCTGCTTCAGTCGTTCAATTTCAGTCAGCACCGCAACCATCCCTTGATCGTGGTTAGCGGTACGAGCTGCCAGGGCAACTACCAGCCGTTCATTGGTCGACTCTTTGAACGTCATTGAAAGCGACTCGATACCCTGATCAGCGTGGGCATCCAATTGCGAACGCACCTGACTGACCGCCAGCTTTCTGAGAAAGTAATTTTGTAAGCGCTGGTATAGCCCGGCCATTCTGTCATAGGGTTGCAGCGGGCTACGAAAACCCATGGACACCATTGAGGTCACACCCTGAGGATCCTGAACTTTGCCGATAAAGCGCTGCTTTTGCAGGGGCAGTTCCAGATAATCCCTCTCAGGCTTGGCTTTGAACGGTTGTTTCCCAAAGGTATCGGCTATGGCTTTTTGGAGTGTTTTTTCATCAATATTGCCAGAGACGACCAGGGTCATGTTGGCAGGAACGTAAAACCTGGTGTAAAAATCTTTGATATCCTGCACCGCTACTTTTTGCACATCTTCTGCCAAACCAATGGTGGGTCGTTGTACGTATCGGGAGTTATTGCGAACGATGGCTTTTTTTTCGTTATTAATGCGCTCAGCCACACCGGTACCCAGCCTCATCTCCTCGATAATGACTTTTTTTTCAACAGCCCAATCCTGTTCCTGCATGGCGGCATTAAAGGCAATATGATGAAGGAGCGCTACAGACTCAGTCAGGTTAAGCGCGTCATTCGGGCGCGTACGCAACATATACTGCGTTTCAGTTTGACGGGTTACGGCATTAATCTGGCGGCCGGTAAACCAGCCTGTTTTATCAAGGTATTGATGAACGGAACTCCCAAGGCCGGAATTTGTGCGAAAAACCATATGCTCAATAATGTGGGCCATACCTTTTAGTTCATCGTCAACCGAGCCCACATTGACAATCAGGCGGAGGTTGAAGGGGGCGCTTTCCTGATTACTGTCGTGCACAACATATCGAAAGCCGTTGTTCAGCGTTTGTACGATTAGCTGGTCATCCCACTTTGGTGTTTCAGTCGCCTGGGCGAATGAAGTTATGAAGGCTGAAGCAACACAAACAATTATTGTTGTATGTATTTTTCTTCGAATAAAACACCAAAAATTCCGCATGTTAGCAACTGCACCAGTGTTAGAAGGATTATGGTTCCGGGTTAGTTGCAAATGATAATGATTCTTCCGGCTTGCAGAGTTACCTGTCCGTAAACG
Source organism: Endozoicomonas sp. ALE010 (assembly GCF_049310165.1). Lineage (NCBI taxonomy): Bacteria > Pseudomonadati > Pseudomonadota > Gammaproteobacteria > Oceanospirillales > Endozoicomonadaceae > Endozoicomonas > Endozoicomonas sp. ALE010. The sequence continues at coordinate 8,454 of NZ_JBLYNV010000055.1, forward strand.
GGTTCAGTGGTGAAACCCGTTGGGAGTCAAAGATTTCGGTGCAGCATAGTGATGCCAGCAGAAACTCGCCCAATTATCAGTATCGCTGGTCCGGTTCTACGGTTGACTGGTGTGATGCAACGAACTGTTATGAAGGCGGCGTTGGTGACCTTGAACAGACACAAACGGATTACACCTGGAATTTTAAGGCAAGCTCTCCGTTATTTTCTGGCGATGTTAATTATGGAGCTGAATTAAAAACAATCGAGGCTCAAAAAAACCGCTCTGCCGATTACAACTCCTTCGGTTTGCAAAAAAGTCCTGTCAATGACGGTGAAACTGACTACATTGGCTATGCTGTAGAGTGGTCCGGTAGTTACGAAAACCATCGATTCAACGCCAATATCACCTGGTCTGAAACCAAAAGTAATGGTCAGGAAGACTACTTCGATTATGTTGATCCTGAGGATGAAAACGACTATCTGTACTACAGCGGTAGTCTGATTACCATGTCAGAGTTGTATGATATTCAGGGGCGTCAGAACTTTGCATCTCCCTGGCGAGCGGCGGTCTCCTGGAGTGCCAACTGGTTTAATGAACGGTTGTTGACCCATGCGGCCCTGCATTATCGCGGTGCTTATGAATACCTGGGAAGAACCGGTGAAGAAATCAAGGTTGATGGAACGGATTATGATGTCTACGAAAAACTGGAACGAAAAGCCTTTACCACGGTTGACCTGAATACCAAATATTTGTTCTGGGACGCGCCTGATTCCAAGGCGACGCTGGATCTGCGTGTTACTAACCTGTTTAATAAACTGCCGCACACGGACACCACAGCAGGCAAGCGTTATCAGATGGGACGCGCTTATTGGGTTGGGCTGAGTTACACACTGTAATGGTCACAGGTCCTGATTTGACTCATCAAAATATTATTCCAATGACTGAACCTATTGAGAACGCAAGTTGTCTATGGGGAATAAATATCTATCGTTAGAAGGTTTAATGATGATTCCGCCAAGTCTAAATGCCGGATTGGCAAACTTTGTAAACGGATCACAAAGCAACAGCTATGACCAGAATGATTCTGCCTTGCCAGCGAATGCTCAACATGCGGGCGGTATTTTTCGGAGTCGTGCCACTGAAGATCTTCAGCACAGTACGGCCGTTGGTGCTCGGGCTGCAAGTGCTGTTTTGCCTGCCCATAATTATATGAATCCAGCATTGGGTGGAACTGATAATCCATCGGTTGTGAAATTTACGGTTGGCTCAGATGATGAGAGTTCTGATGATGATGCTTCACCCTTATCCTCCCTCAGTTCAGGTCCTGGTTCAGAACCCGATTGCTTCATGGAGTTGGAGCAAATGTTAAAGAGCCTTCTTCTGGTAAAGGACGCGGATTCCACTGAAGGTGCTGCAGGGGGCTGCGCTTATCGTGGCGGTGAGCTGATTCTGGAGGAGTCTCTGACATCCAGCTTGAATGAACTGGCGTCAATATCTTCTGCGGGGAAGGGCGCTAGCGATAAGGCCGTTGAAAGTGTCAGGAAAGAACTTGGTGAAACGATCGCTGACTATTTCACAACAGCCAGACTGGAAGAATTGCATACCATTGCCTGTAGACTCGAGTCGTGGCAGAAAACGAATTGCAGATTACTTGAAAAATGTAAAGTTAACTCCTTCGACACTTACATACCCGATCTCACTACCCGGGGAATGGTTCCAATAAAGTTCGATGATCTAATCAACGGTATTATTAATACAGGTGTTATGTCTGATCTTGGCAAAGGGCTTGATAAAATTGACAGTTATCTGAGAGGGTGTGATGTAACGATGCTACGCCACAGTCATCGTCTTTGCACAGATATGAGCAAAGACGTCCATCAGCCAATACTTTCCTTCTCATTTTACCAGGAAAATATATTAGACTCACAATTTCCAGATGAGTTTTTTGATGGCGAAGAATTACCAGATTTCACTTACCTTCTTGATGGCGATAAAAATAAAGACTGGAACCACCTTGCCCATGAGTTGGATGCTTATTTTCAACCGGTATTTCAGGAGCTGGGTGAGGTTGGGGGGGGGGGGCCAGCAGGCACTCTGGAAGAATACTTCCAGAGTGTCGTTGATTAATGGAAGGTTTTATCGGGCTCTTCAGACTGGGAAGAAAGTACTTCTTCAGAGGATTGCTCATCAGTAGTCTGGCTTGCTGAAGGTTCAGTACCCGGTTCTTCCTCTTCTTCCAGGTCCCGGATTTCCGACAGCGGCGGCAGTTCATTCAGGTTCTTTTCTACAGTTTATCTTCGAGTAGCTGCTCCTCATCGCTGTGTTCTCCTGTCTGGCAGGCAGGCAACAACCGTTCGAAATCGTTCTCGTAATTGAGCTGAGGAGGAGCAGCCAACGGTCTACCAGTCCGTGGCTGGCTGTTGGAGAGCATTGGCATGGGTTCGTTACGGCCAATATCAGCTGATGATGATCTTTGGCGGTAACGGTAGGCGCAGAAACCAACAGCACCGGCCGCCACAAAAAACACCGCGGCACCCAGGGCGATACCGGTGATAGCGCCTGTACCCAGTGATGCCACTGTCGGAGTTAAAGTGGTAAGTGTGGCAGAAGCCGGGCCGGGAAGGGAAATGTTGGCACTTGGTACCGTTACCGGCGTCTCTGTGATCAAGGGCGTAAGTGTGGCAGAAGCCGGGCCGGGAAGGGAAATGTTGGTACTCGGTACCGTTACCGGCGTCTCTGTGATTAGGGGCGTCAGTGTGGCATTAGCACAGTATGATGTATCAATAACATACTTAACGGGCTGGCAATCCGGTGTTACCAGGCTGGGGTCTGTATTTGCACAGAAATCATTATCCAAACCATAACGACAGTCTCGGGAACTGTCTGTTTGTTTATTACCATTAATTCTGACATTACAAATAACCGGGTTATCCCCTCCCGTGATATTTGCTTTACCATCACTATTAATGATGCTGTCAAACGCCTTGGTGTCGGTAACAGTTCCTTTGTTAATAATTCCCGCCCCAATACCGGCATCTGCCTGTGCGCCAGAGGTTGTCACATTGCAGTTTACTGCAGCCGTGTCGGTAACAGCTCCATAACTAATTCCCGCCCCAATACCGGCATCTGCCTGTCCGCCCGAGGTTGTCACTTTGCAGTTCAGCGCTGTCGTGCCGGTAACAGCTCCTACATTATTTCCCGCCCCAATACCGGCATCTGCCTGTCCGCCCGAGGTTGTCACCGTGCAGTTTACTGCAGTCGTGTCGGTAACAGATCCATAACTAAGTCCCGCCCCGATTCCGGCATATGCAAAACGATTCTTTGTTTCAATATGACAGTTCACCGCTTTCGTGTTGGTAACACTTCCTTTATTCTCTCCCGCCCCAATACCGGAGTTAGCTTCACTACCAGAGGTTGCCAAATTGCAGTTCACCGCTGTCGTGTTGGTAACAGCGCCTTGTTCCAGATATCCCGCACCGATACCGGCGAATGAATAATCGGAAGTTTTCACTGTGCAGTTCATCACATTTGTGTTGGTAACAATTCCCGAGTCTAACCAGCCCACGGCAATACCGGCAAATGCTGCTGATATATCATCACCAATGGAGGCTTCCACCGTGCAGTTTATTGCTGTTGTGTTGATAACATTGCCTCCATTAACCTTACCCACGCCAATAGCTGCGCCTACAACTTCATTGGTAGCAAGGGTAGCAAGGTAAGCATGCTCAGCCCGGATATTACTGATTGTGGCACCGCCTGACATTTTACAAGCCGCAACCCCGGCCGTAGTTGTTGATGTAATATTGGCATTACGAAAGCGCAGGTCATCAATAAGGCCGTCACCGGACAAGTGTCCTATCAGGCAGTGCGGAAGTTTGAAGATGGTACGACAGTCACCGACCACCTTGCCAGTAAATGGAAGGGTTTCATTGCCAATGGGCCTAGGCAATTGGCTACCGTCGATATCCTTTGTCAGCCGATATTTATTGCTGCATGATTCTGCATCCTGGCAAATCTTGCCCAGTGTCTCGGCGTCCGCCACTTCAACCCAGGGGGTATTGTCAGGGGTGGATGCTGATGACGCGCCGACAGCGGAAAGGCCGACCAGAGCTCCCAGTGCCACGGAGGTGTTTGGCAACTGGCTGGCACGCAGCGTTGAGGTGGCGGAGTTATCAGGCTGTTGTTGTGGGTTCAGTGAAGTTTTTCCGGTTTTATTTTTAGCATTTGCCGGAGTCTCGTCCGGTGTTTCCCTGTGTGTGCCAGGCTCGGGTACCAAATCGGCGTGGGCAGTGAACGCGTTAAGCTGATCATTGGCAAGCCGTCCTGCAACCGCGAGGGTGGCAAGATAGCTCAGCGCATTATTGATTTCCGGGGGCATGTTGGCATAGGCCGCTATCGCCCGTCCTGCCAGTGCGGTGAACTGCAGGCAGTGACTGGTCTTGCCATCACGGCCCTGAAAGTCAATAGCAGCAGCAGAGTCTGCAACATCCGGTGGCGGTTGGGAATTGGGTGGATCATAGAAGGGATTAAATGACCGAATTAACTCACGGGCTTGCAATCGAATTACCTCCAACCCTCTCCATTGCCCCTGCGGTTCTGTAGGCTGGGTTGTTACAGGTTGTGGGTCGATGAAAATGCCTGCCGGGTTTGAGTCTGGTTGCCGTATCAAAATCAATACCTCATAACAAAGTTGATTATGTTGATATCAATCCATTGTCTTATATGGCCAATATTAAAAGGGAAAATGGTTATGTGGTATTTAACTATTCTGAAACGCAATTTCTATTTTTTCCTATATTTGTAAACGCGTTAATGGTGAGGGCTAATGGTAGCCAGTTGTATGGCATTAGTAAGAATAGTTTGAATCACATACGCTTTTTTTTATGCTTGGATGCTTATTTTTACTGGTATTTGGGGCTGGGCAGGGGGCTCTGTTCCAGAAGACACCCTGTAAGAATACTTTCAGAGTGCCTTTGATTAATATTTGATTAATAAAAGGTTTCATCTGGCTCTTCAGACTGGGAAGAAAGTGATTCTTCAGATGACTGCTCATTAGCAGTCTGGCTTTCTGAAGAGGTGGCTAATTCATCTTCAGTTGGTTCAGCACTGTGTTGCTCTTTTTCCTCTTCCAGTTGCAGGGCCGGTATTTTCTGCTTTTTGATCAAGTCATTAAAGCCAGTGGGTAATTCGGCTTCCATGGCGTCCAGTTCATCGAACAGCTCCTGGGCCGAACGCTCTTTGATGACTTCCTGGTCTGCCAGCTCCGGCTGTTCTAACGTACCGCCTGCAGCCGCCAGTGCCTCGGCAATCTCTTCCGGGATTTCCAGAGCCTTGGCGATTTCTTCCAGGTCCCGGATTTCCGACAGCGGCGGCAGTTCATTCAGGTTCTGCAGGTTGAAGTAATCCAGGAATTGCCGGGTGGTGGCAAACATGGCGGGTCTGCCGGGCACATCCCGGTGGCCGACAACGCGAACCCACTCCCGCTCCTGCAGGGTGCGTATGATATTACTGCTGACACTGACGCCACGAATATCTTCAATTTCTCCCCGGGTAATGGGCTGGCGATAGGCGATCAGGGCCAGGGTTTCCAGAAGGGCACGGGTATAGCGCTGAGGTTTTTCGTCCCACAGGCCGCCAATCCAGGGAGCCATGCCCTGACGAACCTGGAAGCGGAAGCCGGACGCTACTTGCTTCAGTTCAAAGGCCCGGCCCTCGCAGGCGTCAGATACTTTGACCAGGGCTTCACGGATTTCATTGCCATCAGGGCGATTGTCTTCCGGAAAGAGGGCCGCCAGTTGTTCAATCGTCAGTGGACGACTGCTGGCCATGATCGCTGCTTCCAGAATCAGTGAGAGATCAGGCTTTTCGCTCATTGATATTTTCCATGTTACGGGCCTTCACATGAATTGGTCCAAAGGGTTCGCTTTGTACCAGCTCGATCAGGGATTCCTTGATCAGTTCCATAATGGCCATAAAGGTGACCACCACGCCCAGTCGGCCTTCGCTGACCCGATAGAGTGCCACAAAGGGGGTGAAGCGTTCAGGGGAGAGCATGGCAAGCACCTCGCTCATCCGCTCTCGAACGGACAGTGCTTCTTCCGCTACATGGTGGTGCTCAAACATATCAGCCCGACGCATGACTTCGCTCAGGGCGACCAGAATATCCTGAAGATCAACATCCGGATGTATCTGAACCCGCTCAAACTCAGGAGGCTGAACTTTGGCTGGCCAGTTATTCCGGCCCATTCTGGGCAGGTCATCCAGGTCTTCGGCCGCTTTCTTAAAGCGCTCATACTCCTGCAGTCGCCTGACCAGCTCAGCACGGGGGTCGTCTTCTTCCTCTTCAGCCTCTGCGGTTCGTGGCAACAGCATTCGGGATTTGATTTCCGCCAGTGTTGCGGCCATCACCAGATATTCTGCCGCCAGCTCAAACTGGGAACTTTCCATCAGCTTGACGTATTCCATGTACTGATGGGTGATCTGGGCCACCTGGATATCGAGGATATCCATGTTGTTCCGTTTGATCAGGTAGAGCAGAAGATCCAGCGGGCCTTCAAAGGCTTCCAGAAAGACTTCCAGGGCATCCGGTGGAATGTAGAGATCGTCAGGCAGCTTGGTGAATGGTTGACCCTTAACCAGTGCCAGCGATTTTTCCGCTCTTATATGAGGCGCTTCAGGTGCAACGGATTCTGCTTCCGATGGGGCTGACGTCTGTGCTGGTTGTTCGGCCACGGCTTCCGTCGTGGTCATGGGCAGTTCACCTCTTGCTGGGCCGGGGGAGCCTGTCGGACTTAAGACTGTCCTACTGCGGTTGCGATAAATTGGTCTAAAAATTCCTGCTTCTTCGTCAAATAGCCCCGCTATTCTCCTCAGAAGCAGAAATTTTTATCCTCAATTTCTCGCAATCCTCGCTACGGACGCTTAAGTCCGACAGGCTCCTGGGAGGTTAGATGGCTTATTTGCTGATCAGTTCCATCATGCCTGCCAGAGGTGGTGTCTGTCCAGAGAGGAACTATACCAATTCTCGGTCAGGCTCTTAGCGATAGTGCAGTCCCATGGCATCCCGGACTTCCTTCAGGGTGTCCTGGGCTTCATCGCGGGCTTTCTCGCACCCTTCGGTAATAATGCTCTTGACCACATCCTGGTTATTTTCCAGTTCCAGGGCTTCAATCCGTATCGGTTCCAGCTCGGCCTGGATCGCTTCTATGACCGGCTTTTTGCAGTCGAGGCAACCGATGCTGGCACTGGTACAGCCACTGTGTACCCAGTCCTGACGTTGCTGGTCAGAATAGAGCCGGTGAAATTGCCATACCGGGCATTTTATGGGATCACCCGGATCATTCCGGCGAATACGAGCCGGGTCCGTGGGCATTTTCCGGATCTTGGTGTCCACCTCGTCCGCACTCTCTCTGAGACTGATGGTGTTGTTGTAGGACTTGGACATTTTCTGTCCATCCAGCCCCGGCGTTCTGGCTTGCGGTGTCAGCAATGCCTGTGGCTCTGGCAGAATAACCTTGCCGGTGCCTTCCAGATAACCGAAGAGGCGTTCCTGGTCACCCAGGGTAATATTGTTCTGTTCTTTCAGCAGGGCCCTGGCTGTTTCCAGGGCTTGTTCATCGCCTTTTTCCAGATAGGTTTTGCGAAGCTTCCGGTATATTTCACCCTGCTTTCTGCCCATTTTCCGGATGGCCATTTCGGCATTTTGTTCAAAACCGGGTTCACGGCCATAGAGATGGTTAAAACGGCGGGCAATTTCCCGGGTAATCTCCACATGGGCTTCCTGATCCGCGCCCACAGGCACACTGCCTGCCCGATAGGCCAGAATGTCAGCACTTTGCAGGAGGGGATATCCCAGAAAGCCATAGGTAGAAAGGTCTTTCTCTCTGAGTTTTTCCTGCTGGTCTTTGTACGTTGGAACCCGTTCCAGCCATGACAGCGGTGTCATCATGGAAAGCAGCAGGTGAAGTTCGGCATGCTCCGGTACCCGGGACTGAATAAAAATGGTGGAAGAGCCAGGGTTCACACCAACGGCGAGCCAGTCAGTGACCATATCCAGCATGTGTTGCTGAAGGTGCTGGGTATCTTCATAGTGAGTGGTCAATGCATGCCAGTCTGCCACAAAGAAAAAACAGTCGTATTCGTGTTGCAGTGCCAGCCAGTTTTTTAAAACACCGTGATAATGGCCAAGATGCAATCGGCCAGTGGGTCGCATGCCAGATAAAACACGCGACTGAGGGTCTACAGCGCTCAAAGGGCTCTCCCAAATTAGTCCTGAGAGGACAGGGTACGACAGTTTTAATCCAGGGGAAAGAGGGGCGAGACAGTATTCCCTGCCGCGCATTACCGGCTTTAGTGGCCGATAATAGGATGGGTCTTGTGGTCAGTATCAAAAGACTGGATGTTCCCCCGAACAAGGCATTGATAAAGCGTTTTTCCCGGTCTCATAGTACATGGTTTCAGTGAGTTTGACGGGTTGTTGAGCCTCCGCACTCCGTTCGTCCTGAGCCTGTCGAAGGTCGGAAACTCCGGACTCTGATAGATCGTGCCAAGCACCCTTCGACTCCGCTCAGGGTGAACGGAGATTGTACACGTCAAACTCTTTGAAACCAGGCTCCTAGTGTCTGCGGTTTTGAAGAGGGTATCGTTCCGGATATTTGATGATGTCCGTGGCGATATCAAGAAATTCTGATTGAATGCCCTCATCTTCAAGAATCTTGATGGCAATATGCTGTTCAGAAAAACCGGATTTTAAAAGGTAGTCATAGACCAGTCTGCCGTCACTGGTGATGTCGGCGTGAACATGCATGTTCTGGAATATTCCGGGGTATTCATCAGCCAGCAGTGTGGGTCTGGGGTAGTGGGTTGTGCAGATATTAATGCAGTTCCGGTTGTTGGAAATGATTTTCAGGTAGCCATAAGTGCCAGCCTCACCTTCTATCGGATTGGTGCTGTTGAAAATCTCATCCATCAGTGTCAGGCTGAACTGGTACTCTACCATGTTTTCAATATGGTCCATCAGTTCAATAGCTCTTACCGATTCTGCCTTGAAGGTTGACAGCCCTGCTGCCACCTCTGAGCTGATATCCATGTGAGTATGGATCAGGGAAAACGGGGTTATTTCAATATCGTGCGCTGGTGCAATTCCAAAGGTCTGTGCCAGCAGGACGGCAATGGCAATGCCTTCCATATTGGTCGATTTTCCGGCGGCATTAGGGCCTGTAATGATGGTGTTCAACGGTAATTGCGCGCCTATTTCAATACTGTTTGGCACGGCGACTGCTGGTGATAAATGTGGATTCCAGAATCGGTCAAGTCTCAGGTAGGGTGAAGCGTGTTCCGGAATGTATTTTGCAAAGGCAATTGGGTTGCTTTCTCTTTGCTGACCCTGGCTTACCAGTCTGGCAATGGTCAGCCAGGCATCCACTTCACCCACGGCCTTGAGGATGTATAACAGAGAACTTTTGTGCTTCTGCATCAGTTCTAATGCCATGTGGTAGCACCCCATGTGAGAGGTGTAGTAGTGCCAGTTAGAACGGACAGGGCTTTCAGGGGGCTCTTTCAATAGCGCGAGCATTTCCCGGAACTCTTTCGAGTAATCCAGCCTTGCAAGCTCCGGGTAGGATAACAGCACTTCATGAAACGGTGGATGGTTCTCAAGGGTCATCCAGAGTTTTCTGGCTTCAAATAAGGCAAGGCCCGGGCGTCTGCTGCGTTCCATTACGTAGGTGTAATATTTCCTCTCTCTTTTGGCACTTCGTTGTGTCAGATAAAGTGTCAGGCCATAAAGTGTCAAGCCGCTGACCAGATGCAATGGATGTGAAGCATTGTAATAAAGGTAGGTTGGCATAAACCCGAGGCTCAGCAAATTCAGGCTTTCAATAAAACGACGGGAGGCTTCTTTTTCATTGCTGGTTTTCGGGTTCATACCAAACTGAGTGGTAGCATCCAGGCTCTGGAAAAGTCCTTTATAGACAGTATCGGAGGGGTCAAGCAGAGATATGATGCCATCCTCATTGGCGGAGAACCGTTGTAAATGATTCTCCAGCCTGGCCATGATTATTGGATTATCGATCAGGTATTGAATGGTGGATTGTCTTTTTTTCAGTACGTTGATATCGGTTGTCGGAGTAATCAGCATATTGGCTAACATGATTTCTCCGGATATGGTAATCGGGGTTCCAAGGCTTTTCAGAATGCTGTGGTCGGGTGACTGCGTTGGTCCATTTAATAAATCCAGGTCTTTAACGGCGTAATGTGTCAGAATTTTGTTTGTGGAACTGGCCTGGTCGATGGTTTGTTGGGTGAGTGATTTTAATACGATTTTTCTTTTTTCTCCGGGTGTAAGAATAATATCAGGAAGTTCACCTTTAACTTCTTTTGATTCAATTTTTTCATTAGTGTCCGGGTAGGCTTGAGAAAAGTGTTGTTGTGATGTTTGATAGGTGTTTTTTATACCAAGTTCAGCCTGAATATCTAAAGGGTGTATAAGAAATCCAAAGATTATTATGAATAATTTATTTTGGTATCTTTTGGTTTCCGGTTTTTTGATTGCTGATATTGGCATGGTTTGATAAATGCTTTGTTGATTGATTTCGACTATTCACATATTCACTAATTGATTCTTGATTGTTGGATGCAGTATGGGATTCAGGCTTTTGAATTAGACTATTTATCCTAGACGACTTTTCTGAATAGTAGAAAAATAGATTTGCTGTTAATTCCACATCATGGCATGTCATGGATAGTTGTGTGAACTAACAGCTGATACTTGCTTTACCGCAAGAAAAACTAATCAATCATAAAAGGCTCAGGATTACCTTTGCCAACCCTGAGAAGTTCCGGGACATCTTCCATCAGGCTGACCACTGTCGTCGGCTCCATGCCACAGAACCCGCCATCAATAATCAGGTCCAGCTGGGGTTCCAGCGTCATGCGGATATCGTAAGGATCCATCATGGGGAACTCGTCACCAGGCAAGTGGAGCGTTGAACTCATAATGGGGCAGCCCAGCTCGCTGAGCAATGACTGCACAATGGCACCTTCAGGCACACGTATGCCGATGGTCTTCCTCTTCGGGTGCATCAACCGTCGAGGCACTTCCCTGGACCCTTTCAGAATAAAGGTATAGGGGCCCGGTGTGTGATTTTTCAACATTCGATATTGCGTATTATTCACCTGGGCATAGGTCGCAAGTTCGGAGAGGTCTCTGCAGACCAGGGTAAAATTATGCTTTTCATCCAGCCTGCGAATTTTCCGGATGCGCTCAACCGCCTTTTTATCGCCAATGTGACAACCCAGGGCATAGGCTGAGTCGGTAGGGTAGGCGATCACACCACCATCGCGAATAATATCGACAGCCTGACGGATCAGGCGCAGTTGCGGGTTGTCGGGGTGAATCTGAAAGAACTGGCTCATGGTAATCGTCAGCATCAGGGTTATTCACTCTACCTATGGCCCGGGGTGTGGGTGGTGACAAGCAAACAAGTTTGTCGGCCATAACTCAGAGTGATGAAGGGGTAGTACATGGTTTCAATGAGTTTGACGTGTACGATCTCCGTTCACCCTGAGCGCCCTTCGACCCCGCTCAGGATGCACGGACGAAGGGTGCTTGGCACGATCTATCAGAGTCCGGAGTTTCCGCCTTTAGGCCCTATGGGTCCTTCGACAGGCTCAGGACGAACGGAGTGCGGAGGCACGACAACCCGTCAAACTCATTGAAACCATGTAGTAGAGCCTTCAGCAAGAAAAGGGTCTTTAGCTAAAAAAATAGCCTTCAGCCGAAAGAGTGATGCTTCAGCGAAAGAGCACGGTGGTGATTGCGCAAAAGCGGTGGCGCATCATAACACTGAGGTCAGCAGGAAAGAAGAGCTGGCCAGTGGGGCTCACATTTCTGTTTGTGATTACTCACGGGTGTTACCCAGACAACACGGTAATGATTTCACCTTCTTCCCCGGCCACAGCAGGTGCTATGTCCAGATATCCCAAACCGGTTTCAGGTTGGCAGGGAGAGAGGGAGGCAGTCGACCAATATCAACCCACGGGTAGTCCGGGTTATGAAAATCGCTGCCCTGTGATGCCATCAGGTTAAACTCCCGGCAATAGCGTGCCATTTGCTCTACCTGACTGTGTGGGTGGTTAGAGCCTTGAACCTCCATGGCGTGCCCGCCTGCCAGGGTAAAGTCTTTGATCAGAGCCCGGAGTCTGGTGGCGGTCATCCGGTATTTTCCGGGGTGGGCAAGAACGGCCGTTCCTCCCAGTGCCCGGATCCAGGCAACGCCCTGACTCATCTTTGGCCAGAAGGCTTTAAGGTTGCCAATTTTGCTGTTATCGAGGTACTTGCGAAACGCAGCATCCATATCATGGCATCGTGCTTCACTGATCAGCCAGCGGGCAAAGTGTGGCCGCCCAATCTGCACGTCGTCCGGTTTCAGCATAAAGCCATGATGGCTGTTTTGCTGTTGTTCAACCGCAACCTCAAGGACTTTGCGGAAAATCTGATCGGCATTCCATTCTGGCAAACGGCGGGCCAGCCGTTCGGCAATATGATGTGAGCGTTTTCTGCGGGACTCGCCCTGGGCTTTTATGACCAGCTCCAGGTCCTGGTGATCAAGGGAGAAATTCAAACCGACAATATGAATTTCAGCACCCGACCAGGTAGTGGAGAGCTCAATGCCGGTGATTAATCGAATATCCCCCTCAGGCTGGTGGTCTCTGAGGAAGTAATGGGCAGCAACGGTGTCATGATCGGTAATGGCCAGGGTATGGACCTGTCGTTCCTGAGCCCGGAGGTAGAGTTCAACTGGGTCAAGAGTTCCATCAGAAGCGGTGGTGTGGCTGTGTAAATCAATGGAAATCAAAATTGCCTCTTACCCTGAAATTCAATTAGTTTATTATGTAGTTTGACTGTTATTGCCAGCAGGCTCAAACTCCCTGACCGTTATTTACTAACGGGGTGACTAGGAGGCTGTCCGAGAATAGACTGCCCTACTGTGGCGGCAGCAAATTGGTCTAAAAATCCGCTTTTGTTCGGCAAATAGCCCCGCTATTCACCTCACAAAACCGAATTTTTATCCTCAATTTTCTGCCGTCCTCGCTACGGGCGCTATTCTCGGACAGCCTCCTGATTGGTGCCTCCTATTCTACTCTGATTGGCCAAATATGAAGCAAATAATTGACTTTATTCCTCTGATTCTTTTCTTTGTCGTCTATAAAATGGACCCGAGAACGGTCAGTCTGGGGGCAAATGACTTTGAACTGGGTGGACCGTTCAGCGCAACTCTGGTGCTGATGGTTGCTTCCGTTCTGGTGTACGGCAGCCTGTATCTGAAAAACCGTGCGCTGGAAAAAAGCCATGTGGTTACGCTCGCGGCGGTTATGCTGTTTGGGGGCATGACACTGACGTTTCACGATGAAGCTTTTTTGAAGTGGAAAACCCCAATCGTCAACTGGATCTTTGCGGTTGCTTTTCTGGGCAGTCAGTTTATTGGTGAAAAGACCCTGCTGGAGCGGATGATGGGACACGCCCTGACACTGCCGGACAATATCTGGCTCAAGATGAACATCAGCTGGGTGGTATTTTTTATTCTTCTGGGGGCGGCCAACCTTTTTGTGGCGTTTACCTTCCACGATATCTGGGTGGACTTCAAAGTGTTTGGCAGCCTTATTTTGACATTCCTGTTTGTGATTGGTCAGTTTCTGGTGATTTCAAAACATATTCAGACTGAGGAGAAATAAATGCTCTACGCTATTTTCAGTGAAGATGTCGATAATAGCCTGCCCTTGCGAATGAAGGCGCGCCCCGCACACCTTGAGCGGCTTCAGCAATTAAAGGATAAAGGGCAGCTGGTGCTGGCCGGTCCCTGTCCTGCCATAGACAGCAATGATCCGGGAGAGGCTGGTTTTACCGGGAGTCTGGTGGTTGCCGAATTTGCCAGCTTAACCGAAGCCCAGGCCTGGGCAGATGCAGATCCCTATATTGAGGCTGGCGTTTATCGACAGGTTATCGTTAAGCCATTTAAAAAAGTTCTGCCGTGATTTGAGATGCTGATACCTGTGAAAATGCAAAAACATTGGCTGGCTGTTCTGTTCGGGTTGTTATGGATCGGGCAGGTCTGTGCAGAGACACGATATATCACTGATATTACCTATGTGCCCATGCGCAGCGGACCCGGTAATGAATACCGGATTCTGCACCGTGGACTGAAGACCGGCACTTCGCTGGTACTGCTGGAAGAAAATTCCGGCAAGGGCTTCAGTAAAGTGAAATACGGTGATCAGGAAGGTTATGTACCGACACAATACCTGATGACCAACCCACCGGCTTTTCGCCAGTTACCCGCGGCCCTGGATCGGGCCAGAAAAATGGCGGCGGACAATAAAGCGCTGGAAAAACGCCTGATTGAACGGGATGGTCAGCTGCAAGAGGTAACCTCCGAACTCAACAAGGCGGATAATAAACTGGATCGCCAGCAGGTGGAGCTGAAACGACTTCAGGATATTTCTGCTGAGCCCCTGGCGATAGATCGTCGTAACCAGCAGCTGGTTGAGGAAAACGAACGGCTGAAGAACCAGTTGCAGGTGCTGCAGGCGGAAAACCGTCAGCTGCTCAGAGACACCAGCCTGCGCTGGTATCTCTTTGGTGGTGGTACAATACTGCTGGGTATTCTGCTTGGTTTGTTCCTGCCGATGTTGAAAATCCGCAAGAAAGAGAGCGCCTGGGTTTAGGGTTTATCTTAGAGTTTCCAGAGGTGAGGTTAGATGAATCTGACCTCCCTCAACGGTCGTTGTGGCCAAGATCTCTTTCAGGGGCAATCACGTCCCTGACTTTCTGTTTGATTTCCTTGGGTTGAGGAAATCCACCGTTCTTTTTCCGTTCCCAGATCTCTTCGCCATTGAGCCTGATGATGAAGATGCCCCCTGTTCCCGGCTTTAGCCGAACTTCCCCTATATCAGTACTAAAGGTACTTAGCAGCTCCTGTGCCAGCCAGGCAGAACGCAACAGCCATTGGCATTGACTGCAGTACTCTATCTCAATAACGGGCTTTTCTGTCATGGCTCCCTCGCTTAAAATTCGCCGCTGTTTTTTTCAACGCTTGATAAATTGTGGCCTCATCTTCATGGAGAGTGCCCTTTTTATCAAGGTTCTTTTATTAAGGTTCTTTTATCAAGAAAGGTACAGTGCATGGATTGGATGGTTGATCCAGCAATAGAAAACTATTGCCAGACGATGACGTCCGGTGAGTCTCCGCTTCTGGCCGAGCTGGCTCAGGCCACGGTGGACAGAACCCGTTACCCCGTTAACCTCTCCGGTCGGCTGGTAGGGCAGACCCTGAAAATGCTGGTTAAGATCAGCCGCAGTAAAACCGTGCTGGAAATTGGTATGTTTACCGGCTACGCAGCGCTATCCATGGCAGAAGGTTTGCCCGATGATGGCGTGGTGTATGCCTGTGAAACCAACCCACGGTCCATTGCCATTGGTCAGGAGTTTTTTGACCGGTCTCCCCATGGTCATAAAGTCAAAGTGCTCTTTGGCAGGGCGCTGGATACGATCCCGGAATTAACAGCGGAAAAACTGGACCTGGTGTTTCTTGATGCAGACAAGAAGAAGTACCGCGATTATCTGGAGCTGGTACTGCCCATGCTGAACCCTCACGGGCTTGTGGTGATTGATGATGCCCTCTGGAAAGGGAAGGTGCTTGACCCTCAGGAGGAGCGTGATCAGGTGATTGCCGATCTGAATCGTTACATTTATCAGCACCCAAACCTTGAGAGTGTGCTGCTGCCCATCCGGCATGGTTTAAATATTGTGCGAAAAGTCTGACCTTCTGCCTTTCTGCCATTTATCCACTATTATCCATTACTCGCAAATGAGTATTTAAGAAGGGGGCGTTCATGATTATCTATGAAGTCAATTGTCTGGTGGATAATGAAATTGTGGATGAGTTCAGGGCCTGGCTAAAGCCACATGTTGATGCTGTGCTGAAGGCCGAAGGGTTTCACAGTGCGGAGATACTGAAGCTGACGGTAGATGATCAGCTGACAGCACGACCTTATTCAACCGGTTTTTCCATTCGCTATCGAGTGTCCGGGCAGGATGCGCTGGATCACTACCTGGCAAACCTTGCTCCTGCATTTCGCCAGGAGGGCATTGACACGTTTGGTCATCAGTTCACAGCATATCGTCGTGTATTAAAGGAAGACGACTGATCGTCAAACCCGGGGCCGGGCAGAGAAAATCAGGTTAGTTATTTCTGGACCGTTTTTTGGATTAGTGGCTCATAGGCTGCTCAGAAATCAGAGCAGATGTCCCGGGGGTTGACCAGCTGGAATTCCAGGAGGATTGAGCCTGCAACTGTTCAGCCTCGAGAATATTCTCCATATAAAACTTTTGCCATGGACCATCAGGATAGCCGCAATCCTTAAAGTATTTCCGCGTCAGGCTATCATTGCTATCCAATTGCTTCTTATAGTCTGACAATGCCAGGAGCGAATCAATTTTTCGCCGCTTTGCGTAAACTGCCATCATGGAATTGTCAGCTTCATTCAAGGCAATTCTGCGCCTTTCAAGCAATAAATCCTTAATCAGGTCAACCGGAGTCTTCCCGCTCTCATCCGGCTGATGCAGTGTTGATCGTCCAGTACCCGCAAGCTGCTCTTTCAGCAGAAACTCAAAGACCTCCGGATCTGGCTGCTGTGCAGCGTGATGCAGCAGATTGCTTTGATTGTTTGTGCGGTGCATCAGAAAGCGTTGGGAGTAAAGTTGGCGAAATTCATGACAGAGATAATCACAAAGCTCGGATACTACATTAAGGTTGCTCCTGGCCGCAGCCAGGCTTAATGTACTAATGCCGGTGTTATTCACCGTATCGGCAATTTTTCCGGCGCTGAGAAGTGCGTTAATGAGTCTTATAGCCCCGGCATTCCAGCCATTAGACAGGGCAAAATGCAATGGAGGGTCACCGTTCATGACTGGCATTTTCTTATCACCCGCAGTAACGGCCAGTTCATTCACATCAATGACAGCGGTGCATTGATCAATCATGTTCCACCATTGAGGGGCTTCAAGCGCGGCTTCCAACAGCTCGTTATTCTTCGCCAGGCAGGCAATATGAAACGGGTTAAGCTGATGGGGCAGGTTCCAGCTATCCACCAGGGAACCATCGGGAGCAAGCAACTCGGCCGCAACGGACCTGGCGTTGCCAACGAACTCGTCTATCTCTGCCGAATTCAGAAACCTGCTCGCCGCCTCAGTGAATTCAGGTACCGCCGGGACCTTATCATGAGGTTCATGAACGGGATCCGGGTTGACAGTCTCACGGGGCAGATGAAAGACACCTCTAACACGATTCATATCAGGCTCCAGGGTTAAATTCTTCTGGTTTGGCTTCTTAACAGAGTTGTCACGTCAGACGCTGGTCGACCACTCAGCTCACAGCTGCCAATCACTGTCGAGGGCTATGGTATTTTCCCGAAGCAACAGTATCTCATCCATAACATTGGCTTCGGGGCCGGACTGTTCAAACCAGCAGCCTAAAGCATGGGACATTTTGCTACCTTTAGAAAAACTGTGCAGACACTCCAGAACCTGTTCCTCATGGATTACCTGTCCATCTACAGGTTGTTTCGTGATGCAGCAGTGTGCCATGAAGAAGAAATGCAGGCGTAAAGTCTGAACTGAACTTCTCAGGGTTTTGATGGATTGCAATACCTGCTCTGCTGACACTTTCTGGTGATTGATTGGCAGCCCATAATACATAGCCATGAATGTCAATACACATTCCAGTCGAAGTTCCTCTGCACCTTTGACCGATACGCTGTTCAAAATTTGCCAGGCCTCTTGCAGCAAACTCCGGGCTTCACCGGTTTCATGGTCCCGCTGAGATTGTTGCAGCCTTAGCATCAGATACCTGGTTTGCCTTGCAGAATGATTACCGGGGACTTCATTAAACGCTGCCAATACTTCCTGGTCATCCGGACAGGTAATGTCCAATTCCCTGGCATTCAATGCCAGCTGAGCATAAAAAATGGCTTTTTGAAGTAACCAGCCGCCGCATTCACAAACCTTAACCACCGCATCCGGTGTGACCGGCTGACCATTCAACAGCATGCCCTTCAGGCAACAATGCGCTTTGAAGCGCGCCAGCTCCAGCACAGCCCCGGTTGCCTCATAACCCTTAACTACCGCATCCGATGAGACCTGCTGACCATTCAAGGTCAGGCCCCTCAGGCAACATTCTTCCTTAAAGCGCACTAATCTCAGTTTGCCCTCGGGGCTTTCCGGGAACCCCCTGACCACTTCGTCCGTTGTAATCAGCTTGCCATTTAATGTCAGGCCTCTCAGACAACATTCCTCTTTGAAGCGCGCCAGCTCCAGTACTGCTGAAGCTGCCTGATAAGCAGAGACCACCGCTTTCGTTGAGACCTGTTGGCCGCCCAATGGCAGGCCCCTCAGGCAACATTCCGCTTTAAAGCGCGCCAGCTCCAGTGTCGCTCTGGCTGCCTGAAACCCCTTAACCACCTCTTTCGGGGTAACCTGCTGGCCATTTAATAGCAGCCCCTTCAGGCAGCATTGTTCCTTAAAGCGTGCCAGCTCCAGTGTTGCCTTGACTGCCAGATAACCCCTGACCACCTCATTCGATGTAACCTGCTGACCATTCAATGCAATGCCCCTCAGGTAACAGTATTGCTTAAAACGCGCGATTCCCAGTTTGCCTTCCGGACTATCCGGGAAATCCCTGACCACCTCATCCGGGGTGACCGGCTGGCCATTTAACGCCAGGCCTTTCAGGCAACATTGTTGCTTAAAGCGCGCCAGCTCCAGTATTGCCCTGGCTGCCTGATAATTCTTAACCACGGAATCCGGTGCGACGGGCTGGCCATTCAACGTCAGGCCCCTCAGGCAACATTCCGCTGTAAAGCGTGCCAGCTCCAGTTTTGCCCTGGCTGCCTGATAATCCCTGACCACAGCATCCGGTGAGACCTGCTGGCCGTTCAACGTCAGGCCCTTCAGGCAACATTCCGCTTTGAAGCGTCCCTGCTCCAGTGTTGCATTGACTGCCTGAAAACCCCTTAACACTTCATCCGGATTGACGAACTGGCCATTCAACACCAGGCGCTTCAGGCAACATTCTGCTTTAAAGCGTGCCTTGCCAAGTTGGCCTTCCCGACTGTCCGGGAAAGCCTTAACCACTGCATCCGGTATGACCTGCTGACCATTCAACGGCAGCCGCATCAGGCAACAGTGTTGCTTAAAGTGGGCGAGCTCCAATGTTGCGTTGGCTGCCTGATAATTCCTGGCCACCATATCTGTTGTGACTTCCCAACCATTCAGTGGCAGGTTCTGCAGGCAACACTCCGTTATGAAGCGCGCTATCCCCAGCCTGCCTTCCGGACTATCCGGGTAACTCTGAACGACCTCGTCCGGTGTGACCGGCTGTCCATTCAGCGCCAGGCCCTTCAGGCAACATTTTTGCTTGAAGCGTGCCAGGTCCAGTGTTGCGTTGGCGGTCTGATAATCCTTAACCACTGCATCCGG
This sequence comes from Endozoicomonas sp. ALE010, assembly GCF_049310165.1. NCBI lineage: Bacteria > Pseudomonadati > Pseudomonadota > Gammaproteobacteria > Oceanospirillales > Endozoicomonadaceae > Endozoicomonas > Endozoicomonas sp. ALE010. The sequence continues at coordinate 27,970 of NZ_JBLYNV010000055.1, forward strand.
TGCGATTTGCTGGCCATTCAACAGCAGACCCCTGAGGCACCATTGTTCCTTAAAGTGCGCCAGCTCCAGTGTTGCCATGGCAGCCTGACAACCTCTAACCACTGCCTCCGGTGTGATCCGCCGACCATGCAACGACAACTCCCTCAGGCAACATTCCGATTTGAAGCGTGCCAGCTCCAGTGTTGCCCTGATGGCCTGATAATTCCTGAACACTGCTTCCGTCGTGACCTGCTGGCCATTTAACGGCAGGCCACTCAGGCAACATTCTTCTTTGAACCTTGCTAACCCCAGTTTGCCTTCCGGACCATCCGGGAAATACTTAACCACCATATCCGGCGTGACACTCTGGCCCTTCACCGGCATGCCCCTATGGAGACAGTGCTGCATAAAGCGTGCCAAGGCTAATTTGCACTTATTATTTCGATCCGGTTTACGGTTGAATTCTTGAATGACCTGATCCGGGGTAACTTTTCTATTGCCATGGAGAATGTTCTGCAAGCACAGTTTTTGCAGGAAGAAGCCAGGTCGAAGGGACGTTGTATCATTCCCATAGGCGTTAAGGACAACAGCCGAGGTGACTTTACGACCCTGAAATGGTTGTTTTTCCCAAAAGGCATCTTCAACGCATTTACTATCGACATGGAGCGGCGTCGTACTTCTCTGAGACTGATGGTTTGATACTTGTTTACCGTTAAATGCACTTCGGGAGCGGTGAGGAGTCCCGCTTGAACCAGCTCGTCGATCAATCGATCCCGAAGGGTAGAAAGGTGGTGCTGTTGCTCTCAGAATGAAACCTTTCAAGCATGGAATGGAAATTCCGGAATTTGACCTCAAAATAATTAATAGGTTCCATTGATGGTTTCCTTCTATCAATGACGTCCAGATTCCGCTCAGGGTGAACGGAGATTGTATTCATCAAACTCATTGGAATGTGATGTATCAGCCGAATGAGACAGCAGGAAGGCAGGAATGCGCCTTCCTTTGCTACCTGAAGTTTGTGCCCGGAAGCTCAATCACCGGGTGTCGCGCCTACAGGCTCAAAATAACGGTAAAATGTCAGTGATCTGCCATCGCGGATAAGGCTGCTCAGATAGCCCGATTTAAAGACGGGGTAGACTGCCGCCTTACCAGTAATATACCAGACGGGCATTGACGTTTTTGCCGCCAGATACAGCGGCAGCGTTTCACCGGTTGCCTGGAATTCCATAGAACCTGCCGGTTTATTGATCATAACATCCTCTATGGTTGTCAGTCCGACGGTGCTGAGTGCCAGTAGTGGGACACGGTCCTGATCTGTCATCCCTCCGGTAGTTACCGCATCCGCATAGGCCTGGTCACTGAGCTGTCCCAGCTGATCCAGGGTAATACTGCCCAGACAGGCCATATTGCTGCCACGTCCCACGGAGACAAAATGACCCACCTGGCAATGATTCAGCATGGCCTGATAGTTTTCCTCCGGGGATGCATTTTGAGTGGTCATGATCAAACGGTTTTTGATGCCTTCTTCAACCTGATGAACGGAATATCTGGGAAGCCATTTGCCAAAAGGCTGAATGAGCTTCAGGACGAAGGTGGAAGCGTCCATCCCCCTTTCACCGTCAGGGCCAATGGTGCCTTCGCCAAAGGCAAAGTAACGGTTCTCATTGTGTTCCGGCGCAACATAGTCTGACGGGTATTTTAACAGGGTATTACTCAGCTGGTTCAGATAGTTCTGGTAACTCAGGGGAATTGGCACTTGTATCACCTGATTATCCAGTTTTCCCGCAGGATCAACCGATAATTCCTCCGGGGACAGCTGGGCAGAATAAAGCCGTAACTCTGACGATTCTATCTGCCGGGATGCCGGAGGTTGATGGTTTCGCGCTGCGAAAAAGTACCTGCCACTCAGGCTGTATACCGGGGTGCCTAAAGGCAATCGCAGGTTTATGTCCTGACTTCTGACCCGGCTGGTGACGGTCAGTTTCAGTTGGCTATCAGGATCCCGGGATGAAACGGGAAGTTCACCCGCCAGAGAGTCATCGACAAAAGCGATATGCCTTGCCTTGGTGAACTTGAGGCCAAACTCCGGACGCCACAGGGCTACCCAGCTATCTTCGGCAGACTCCAGACCTGCTGAGTCAATAGTCGTTAACTGACCAAGCACAAAGACCGGGGTATTTCTCAGAATAAGCGTACTGGATGATTTCTGGTTAGCGGCAACATTGGAAGCCTGAGCCAGATTATTGGTAAAAAATACATCACTGGGGAAAAACTGCGCATCAGCATCGGCGATGGTTATGGCCCGGGCTCTGGGGTGAAACCTCTGAAGATATTGAGTCTGCTGAACCCGCTCTAACAGCTGCTGGCGTTCAGCTTCGGTAATCAGATGGCCAGAGGCATCAAAATTATTGCTGATGGCACCAATGACCACTCTGGCAGCCGTCTGGGTGATAGAGCCGTACTGCTGTTGGTAAACGGCAAGGGCTTCGTCCACTTTCAGTTTGTTCCAGGGAGCGAGCAGCCACTCCTGCAGATTATTGTCGCCGATTTCCCATCGGACCGTTGTATCCCGGGGGTTGATTCCCTGCATTTCTGCGATGGTATGGACATCCTGCAGCCCTTTATAAACAGCGCCCTGTTGGTCAGCTTCAGGATAAGCGGCGGCGAGCGCGGTTATCCCGCAAAGGAGAGTGAAAATCAGCCATCTTGTTATTGCCATCGGTACTTCCTCAGTGAATCCAGCGTTTCATGAAGCCTCAGACAATATAGACAGATAAATGGGGAAAGGGTTGCAAATGGCGCGAAAAAAGCGGCTGCTCCCCGGAATATGGGGAGCAGGGGACCGGTTAAGGAGCTGTTCTGAAATAATGACCACACTTCTGGGTTTCAAAACTACGTTCGTCCTGAGGCTGTCGAAGGGCGTGAACTCCGGCCTCATGTATTGTGCCAATCACCCTTCGATACTTCGACAAGCTCAGCACTCAGGATGAACGGAGATCGAGTTCAAAATGTGGAAATGATTTCGTAACAATTCCTAAATCGACCTGCTCAGGTCAATATCCCTGGACTGGCCAGAGTAATAGAGCCTGGCCCGGTGCTGGCAATCAACTTACCTCGACGGATAGAGAGGATGACCGAAGCCTGGCGGCACACCTTATCAAAAGCGTATTCAGAGAGAAGGTGAGTAGAAAGGCCGGTTTTACAGCCCATCCAGGTGAGACCTGGCGTGTAGGCACCGAGCAGAAGGTTACCGATCTGTTGTTAATTACCCGAATTCCCTTTATGGTTGCACGCGCATTCCTGTTAAATGCACACAATAATAGAAAGAAAAAAGGAGTAATTACTGTGGAGCACCTGCTGGAAGACTATACCGTTATCACTGAGATACCCGTAGCCTGGGGGGATATGGATGCCCTTCAGCATGTCAATAATGTCGTGTATTTCCGTTATTTTGAATCAGCCCGGATCGATTATTTCGGCAAAATGCAGATGATGGAAAAAGCGAAAGGCAGTGGTATTGGCCCGGTGATCAGTCATACCCAATGCTTTTACAAGGTTCCGGTTACCTATCCAGACACCTTGCTGGTGGGCTCAAGAGTTCGTGATGTGCAGGAAGACCGTTTTACCATGGAGTATGCGATTTTCAGTAAAAGCCTGAACAAAGTGACCACAACCGGTACCGCAACGGGCGTTATGTTTAACTTTTTGACCAATCGCAAGACCAGTATTCCAGAGGAAGTGAAAGCCCATATTCAGACAATTGAAGCGGGCGGGATAGCAAGTAGCTAACTTCATCGAACTTTTTCAAAGTTCACAGGGCAAAATCTGGGATATTGGCAATGAACTAATGTTACTGTTCATTGTCCGAACTTTGGCGAAAAAATTTTTGGTATACAGGCTGGACTGTTGCCCGGTCTGGTCAGTGGACTGGAACAGACAAGTTCCCTGTTTAACCCGCATCGTTATTGTATTCGTTTTATCAGAAGACAGACTGATTGGGTGCAACGCTGGGAGCGACGGTTCAGTTTTCATCATGTGTGGCTTCATTCACATGACAGTTATTTCATACTTATTCACTTCAGGGATAGCACACACATAGATACTTAAGCAGACATATAGAAGATGGGGTCAAAATGGATGCGTCAACTGCACTATCAGCATCGAAGTCAGCAGCTCTTGCATGTGAGTTCTGTTCACAATCAAAGGCTAATGACTCCGGGTTCTTCTGCCATCGTATAATTAAACAATACCCTCAATGCCGGGCTGAGAATCTGGTTCCTTCGGGCCGCATGAACAAAGGGCCTTTTCTGAAATATGTTCTTGAACGAATGTCCCGTTTTGAAATCGTTACACCGATTATGCGGTTTATTTCCGGATTATCGAATTCAATGCCCGAAAGAGTGACGTTCAGTGATCAGAGGATAAACCAGGCGAGTTCGGATAGTGCTGTTACGTCTCGGGCCGCTGGTGATGAAGAGACAATAAACGACAATGAATATCTGCAATTGTTATCTGAAATCAAGCCTGACCGGGAGCCTGATAGCCATCTGGATAAGCCACTGTCTGACTGGTGTGGCGTTAATGCTGAGAATATGTCAGATGCTATTAAAAAAGCCTGCCAATCAGATCAACTATCAGAGTCAGAGAGAGGGTGTATCAGCGAACAGGGTATTTTTGAGCAGCCGTTGCAAGCCGCTGATTTCCAACATAATAAAATACCCGTTTCGGTCAAGGCTGAATTTCACTTAAAGGGGATGACAGCAACCCATGGAATGAAAGGGAATGGTGTTAAGCAAACGGTAACCACAAGGTTTCTCGATATGCTTGGTGCTTCTGATGAATTTTGCCTGCTGCAAACCAACACCCAGCATGCACTGGGTGCCGGTGCCAGTGGTATCAATCCCAAAGATGGTCCTTTGGCTAATACCTATCTGGGGAAAAATGGCCGACCTAAAATTCCCGGTGGTTCCACTTCTGGTGGTGCCGTTGCGGTCAGCAGTGGTCTGTTGCCCATTGCCATCGGCAGTGATGGTGGTGGTTCTGTCCGCATACCCGCGGCAGCAACGGGCATTGTCGGGGGGAAGTGTGGCAAGGAAGAAAGTCGTGCTGAATCGTTTCTTGATCAGACAGGGGGAGCCTATAAAGATAACCCGGAGTCAATGGTAGAGTCAGGAATTTTAGGACTTAAGGTGGGCGATATTGCAAAGGCGTTTCTGGCGTCCAGCAGTGTCAGACCAGATAAACGCTGTTTGGACTACCAGAAGCTGGGTGTGGCGATTGATCTGGATGCCATGGGCATTGCCAATCCGGCCGTTGCAGAAAAATGCCAGCAGGCCATTGGCTGCTGGCAGAGTAAATATGGCAAGGCCAGAAATGTGCAGGAAGTCCACCTTATGGATCTTGAGAACTCTCCCGGGAATGCCAGGGCACTGGCCCTGTCCCATGTGGTACTTTTTGGCTCTGAAGAACTGCAAGCCTTTAATTCAACCGCGTTATCGGATGATCAACGGAACCAGGCCGATCCGGAACTCAAGCTGAATATGAATTTGGCCAAATCGTTTACTGATCGGATGAAGCGCGTTGCCAGAGAAAACCGTGCGCAATTCAAACAGCACCTTAAATCACTCAAAGATCGAGGCGTTGACGTTATTCTGATGCCCACGATTCCCGAAGTGAGCAGAGATATTATCAGGGGCGAAAAACAATACGGTATGGCTGACTTACGGAGTTCATTGCAGTTGAGTCAGCTCACCAGTCTGGCCAACTTGCTTGATGTGCCTGCAATTACTCTGCCTGTTGGCCATGATAAAGTTCATGGTATGCCTGTCGGACTAACCCTGATGAGTACTTCGGAAGATGACTGCAACCTTTACCATTTTATGCCGTTGGCAAAAGAGTTTGAAAATGTAACCCGGGAACGTAATGAGCTGAGAATGAAAAAACCGGCCATCTATTTTGGTGACTATCTGCACCGGGAAAGTTAGCGGTTTATTTCCTCTTCAGCAGAACCAGAACAGAACCGGTGCCACCTTCGGAAGGCGGGGCAGAACAAAATGCCAGAACATCCGGTATCTGTTTTAACCAGTGATTGGTATGGCTCTTTAACGTCGATTGTCGTTCTTTGCTGCGGTGAGACTTACCATGAATGATGCGTACACAGGTCAGCCCACGGTAGCGGGAAACCTGAATGAACTCATGGATAAGATCTCTGGCTTCATCAATCTTATAGCCATGCAGATCCACTTGAAACTGAACCGGGATCGTCCCCTGACGCAGTTGCCTGAGCCTTGTGGTCTGGATTCCGGGCTGAGAGTATTCAATAAACTGTTCAGGATCGACAGGCTCAATCCAGGCGTCAGAGAGTGCAGCACCAGAGGATGGCTTGTCCAGCTCGGCAGCCTTGCGGCGAGCCCTTAGAGTGCTTTGTGGAATATCTGAATTCGTCTTGCGATGGATGCCAGAATGCGTCTTGTTGCCTTTTTTGCCAACCAATGGTTGTACATCCCTCATGGCTTCCTGAAAGCTTTGCTCGTCATCTCGCTCTGGCATAAAAATGGCTACTTATCGCTGAGTACGGTGGTTAACAGTTAACCGGAAAGGTATTGTACTAATTGTGCCAGTATCATCAAACCACTTGAGAGTAGTTTCTGGTTGAGATGTTTTGTTAAAGTGACTCATTGAATTATCGGACTATTGAAGTTAGCACAAATAACAATGAACCTTATCTTGACAGCCATTTGATTGGATGGCGTGCCTTGATTGCCCAAAATACGAAAACCGGCACGGCGGGATACCGTCGCACAGTTGAAATAAAAAGCAACGAGCGCAACAAGTCCTGCTAGTAAGAGATTTCTAAATGGACTTGAATTCAAGTTGAAACCAAATTTTATTTTTTTGCTTTATTTGATTCTATTATAAAGGTTGCAGCTTGCTTACCAGCGACTTTTGCTTGTTCTACATCACCGAAAATCTTGAAGGCCTTTTGGTAAGCCTTCTGGTAAGCCTTCTGGTAAGCCTTCCCTATTTCGGACTGTGCCCAGGCCCGTTTGGCAGCCTTCCCTTTCTCGGACTGTCCATAAGCCTTCCCTTTCTCTGACTGTGCCCAAGCTCGTTTGGCAGCCTTCCCTTTCTCGGACTGTTCGTAAGCTCGTCTGGCAGCTTTCCCTTTCTCGGACTGACTGTAAGTTCGTTTGGTAGCCTTCCCTTTCTCGGACAGTCTGTAAGCTTTTTGGGTAGCCTTATACTTCTCGGACTTACGGTAAGCTTTCTGATAAGCCTTCCGTTGCTCGGACTGTTCTGAAGCCTTCCCTTTCTTGGACTGATCGTGGGCTGCTGCGGGTGTGGGGTGTAGGGGTTCACCAGAACCGGACAATTCAGGTGCTTTAAACTCAATAATTTTCGTTATGGCTTTCTTTTGTGTGTCTTTATTCAACGGACCAGCAACAGCAATTGGACGTGATGATGGCTGAGAAAGATCAGCTAACAAACTTTCCCGGGGGAATTGCTGAGCTATTTGTTGAGAGTTTGTTGAGGTTAAATCTGTGGATGCAAAATCATTATCAACAGATTCACTGGCTGAGTCACAACCTGAAATTTCATCAAGGTTTTCTGGTGATAATTCAGGAGGCACTAATTCGCTTGCAGTGGGTGGTAAAAGAGAAATTGAAAAATCATTAATCGAACGTGGAGAAGATGGTGTGTTCTGACTTATTACTACCTCATTTAAATATCCGTGACGGTATGGACCCAGTATCTGCGTATAATAGCCGACCATCCTTGGCTGTAAACTGGTAACACAACAAGGTGGTATAAAAGGTGTCTCTGCAGAATCCTGTAGACAGGAATCAACAGAAACGAACGTTGACTCTAAGTTAAGTCTATTCATTGAACTATTGAACTATTGAATTACAGATTAAGACCACTCTTTTGTATTAAAGTTTCTCCGTTACACCAGCCAGCTTGCCACGACGTTTATATATTCACCGTCGTATTGATAGATTTCAACGTTAGAAATCTTATAAAAGTTCAACAGATTAGAACGCATAAAAATTTTTTTATTTCGGCAAATGTTGTACTTTCAAATGGATATTTCCTGACTTTATAGTCATCAAGTTCTGGCAGTCATGGCGTGTATTGTCATGACAGAATATCTCCAGGTTCCCCATATTAAGTACAGAAACGTAAACGCCAATTTAACCAGCGTAATAGCCAACCCCGCCGGATCGGCTTATTCTTGAGATGCCTTCACTGCCCAGGGTAGAAGCTGCTCCA
>NZ_JBLYNV010000056.1:0-35210 GCF_049310165.1 Endozoicomonas sp. ALE010
AGGCTGAATACGACGCCAGCAGTATGAATCTGGGCGGTGGTTTCAGCTTTGGTGTTGGTGATCAGGCATCAAACCCGGATGCAAAACCCGGTGAGAATACTGAAATAGAGAACAAAGGCTCTGTTTCGGCACCCGGTGTGCTGGCCGCGAAAGACGACGACAGCAGTACCACGAAAAGCGGCATCAGCGGTGGCGCCGTTGTTATTACCGATGAAAAGAAACAGCAGGAGCTCACCGGTAAAGATGCGGATACAACCGTTGCTGAACTCAACCGGGATGTGAACAGCAGCACCGACAGTAACGGGCTGGACAAGATTTTTGATGAAGAGGAAATCAAGAACGGATTTGAGATTACTCAGGCGTTTGTGCAGGAAGCCAATACCTTTGTTCAACAACAGGCTGCACAGCTGGAACAGGATAAAGAAGCGCTCGATGCTGAGTTGAAGAAACCCCTTGATCAGCAAAACCCTGAACGGATTCAGGCACTGACCGACAGTATTGAGCAGGGTTCCACCTGGGAGATGGGCGGCACAGGACGTACTGTACTCACCGCTTTAACGACAGCAGCCAGCGGTAACGTAACTGGCAGTGCCAGCCAGATGATTGAATCCGCAGCGGTCAACTATCTGCAATCCCTGGGGGCGCAGAAGGTTAAGGCCATTGCAGATAAGCTTGATAGCGAAAAGGCCCGGGCTGCACTTCATGCAATAGTGGGTTGTGCCGGTGCTTCGGCGCAGGGTAATAGTTGTTCAAGTGGGGCTGCTGGGGCATCGGCAGCTGTTGTCGTTAATAATCTGCTGGATAGGGTTAACGATGTAAAAGGCTCTGAACTCAGTGATACAGAGAAGGAAGATCGTAAGAATCTGGTCATCAGTATTATTGCTGGGGTGACGGATGCTGCAGGTGGGGTAGCATCTGTCGCTGCAGCCGCTAGTCAAATAGAGGCTGAGAATAACGCTCTATTTGTCCCCTTGCTAATTGCTGCCGGAGTAGCTCTAGAAGCAGTAGATAAATATCTTTTGGCAGCAGACATTGCGGAACTTGCACAAGCCATTGCAGATAATGATGACCATCGTGCCGTAGAGATTGGTTCTGAGCTTGCTATTAGCGGCGGCCTAGAAGTACTAATAGGTACCATTCCAGGAAGTACAATAGCAACAAAAATAGCACTCAATCTTAAAAAGAAAGGTCACGATGATCTAGCTGAAAAACTGGGTGGAGCTCATAGAGAAACTTCGAAACCAGTCAATGATGGTTTGGACTCCCATCATTGCCCAGCAAAAGATTGCTATAAAAATAGCTACTTAAGCCAGTATGATGGACCTGCAATTAAGATGGCCCCTGCCGACCATAGAAAAACAGCAAGTTATGGCTCATCCCCTGAAGCAAAAGCTTATCGTAAGCAACAGCAAGAACTCATTGAAAATGGTCAATTTATGGAGGCTGTTAGAATGGATATTCTAGACATTCGTTCAAAATTTGGAGATAAATATGATGATAATATTGAACAAATGTTGGACTATGCGAAGAGTATTGATCCAGACATGCTGAAAAAATAGAGGTATTTACAGTCATGTATCGTCTACTACCGTTGAGATCGATAGGCTCCATAGAGTCTGGTATGACTCAAAGTGATGTTAGAAATAAATTGGCATCACCTTATTTTCCTTTCAAAAAAACACCGTCTTCTAAAGTTGATACGGATGACTTCAACAAGCTAAATATTCATGTTTTCTATCATGATGATTTACATCTCCGGGGCGTTGAAGTTTTTAGCCCATCAGAAGTCACCTTTGACGAAATAAGCATGCTCAATCAACCGCTTGATAAAGTAGTATCAAAACTCAGAAGCAAAGGCTATCAAGTTGACATTGACTCTTATGGGGTTGACTGTCTGGAATTAGGAATATCAGTTTCGGCTCCTGGTCATATGGAAGACTCCAGCAAACTTACAGAGAGTATTTATTGCCAATTGGGCCAAAATCAAGGGGCCAAAATCAAAGACACCCAATAATTTGCCAGCGATTTAGAAATCACAGCAGGCAGAGACTTTACCGCCACTGCCGCCAACATCACCAGTGGTAGCGGCAATGCTTCGATCGCTACAGGCAATGACATCACCTTCAAAGAGGGCCGATCCACCGTCTTTGTGGATGAAGCACACAAGCATGCCGACAGCAACGGTATGTTCTCAAAAACCACCGTAACCACCCGGGATACCCTGAATCAGGATCAGGCAATCGGCTCAAACCTCAGTGCCGAATCTCTGGATTTGCAGGCCGCTAACAACCTGGCCTTCCGGGGCAGCAGTGCCGTTGCCACCGGCGACACCACCCTTCAGGCAAACAATATTGTTCTGGAAGCCACAAAAAACACCCAGCAACAACAGAACTCGACTTTAGAGTTTCATAAGCACAATAGTTCCGGCGCATAATCTGCTAAAAGCAACCATCCCCAACGACGAAATTCGAGATGGTTGCCATGCTCACTTCAGATCATCAAGTAATCCTCAGAGAGCTCGCTTTATATACAACCTTTTTTGCTGGAGCGCTATCATCAACCGCAGTACCAACGTTCTGTGAACTGCTGTTCGGCTGCATGCTTTCAGCCGACGGCTTTGTTACACAGGCGTTGTTAACAATTGATTTTCATTGTGTGTGGAGCAGCTATCACCACTGGCTATCCCAGGGCAAATGGCAATGGAAGCACTTGGCGTGTCGATTGATCCGCCTAGTCTGTTCAAAGGCTCCGCAAGGTGAACCTGTGGTTCTGGGGCTTGATGACTGGGTGATCGAGCGGTTTTCCGATAAAGCCCCTGCTTGTCGTATACATCATCAACACAGCAAGAAACGTAACCGGCCGACGTATATCTGGGGGCAGTGTTGGGTCTCCTTGGCCGTCATATTTGAACGGGCTTCAGATGAAGTATTTACAAAGGAAAATAAAGGACACCCAAAAATTTGACTAATCGGCCACACCGTCTATTTTTCTTCTGGAGCCTCTTATGGCATTAAGCACATATACCCAGTAACCAAAAAAAATGACATGACGACCGCCCGAAAAAACCTCATAGATCCAGCCAGTACGCCCTACTACCACTGCATGGCACGCTGCGTTCGCAGGGCTTTCCTGTGCGGCCAAGACAATTTCTCAGGCAAAAACTATGAGCATCGCAGGCAGTGGGTGGTTGATCGGTTGAAAGCGCTCTCTGGTATTTTTGCTCTGGAAGTCTGTGCTTATGCGGTGATGTCCAATCATTATCATGTGGTGCTCCATATTAATAGTCAGCAAGCCAAAAAATGGGACACTAAAGAAGTCTTACAACGCTGGACGCAGCTGTTTTCTGGTCCACACCTGGTTCAGCGTTATCTTGCCGGCGACCAGCCAGGCAAAGCAGAGCTGCTGCGCATCGAAGAATATGCCCAGGAGTACCGAGGTCGTTTAATGGATATCAGCTGGTTCATGCGCTGTCTCAACGAATACTTAGCCCGGCTGGCTAATAAAGAGGATGAGTGCAAAGGACGCTTTTGGGAAGGTCGTTACAAAAGTCAATCCCTGTTAGACGAGGCAGCATTGCTGACTTGCATGGCCTATGTCGACTTAAACCCCATCCGGGCAAAAATTGCCGCAACGCTGGAAACCTCAGAACATACCTCTATTAAAGAGCGCATTGAGTCATACGACAGTGCAAATGGAAAAAAACAAAAGCCGCACTTGAAACCGTTAAAAGCTCAGGGTCAAAACCCTGAACAGGCGATTCCATACCCACTCAGTAGCTACTTTGAACTGGTTGACTGGTCTGGCCGAATTGTCCGCAAAGGCAAATGTGGCCGTATAACTGACGATGTACCACCTATCCTGGAACGCTTGGGTATTGACCCAAATGAATGGCTGGAGACTATGCGATGGCAGAATCGTTTTCACCGAGCAGTCGGCAAGCTGGCTTCACTGAAGGCTTATGCAAAAAGCACCGGAAAATGCTGGGTTCATGGGATGTCTGTGAGCGGTAATCTCTATCCTGCCTGATCAACACATTTTCATTTACTTTAATGTGACCAGAGTTTTCTGTAGGGCTCTTTCTTATATTGTCTCGATAGTATCTTCCAGGCTCTTCCTGCTTGGTATGAATGAGGATTTCTTAAAACGATCAATACTATCATTTTAAAAAATGGATAAATGACGCACCCTCTCTTCACTTTTTAAAAAGTGGGTGTCCTTTTTTGCTCTTAAAAAGTGGGTGTCCTTTTTTGCTCTTCTCTTCACTTTTTAAAAAGTGGGTGTCCTTTTTTGCTCGGTGTCCTTTTTTGCTCTTGTCTTTTTGTCTTTTTGTCTTTTTGTCTTTTTGTCTTTTTGTCTTTTTGTCTTTTTGTCTTTTTGTCTTTTTGTCTTTTTGAACCGCTGGATCTTCGTTGGAATTCCTCGCAATACCCGAGGGCACAAGTAGCCCTGCTATTACTCGTCATTCCGCCTTGCCCAGCGGTCCAAAACGACTTGCTCGTTATCATATTTAGAAGGCGGAGTTGGTATGATCACGGCATAATAGGCCAGTCAGCCGCATCAACACTGTCGAGAGGGTAGGTTTTATGCCCTCCCCAACGGTTGATATAGCTGCCATCAGGATCGAACTGCTGAGCCTGTTTATCCAAATTAAAATGGCGACTCCCTCTCGGGTCAGCACCCACGCCCGCCAGATACTGCCAGTTGCCCCAGTTGCTGCCCACGTCATAATCCACCAGTTGCTGCTCAAACCAGGCAGCCCCGTAGCGCCAGTCCATCCCCAGTTCATGAATAAAGCAGCTGGCCACTATTTGCCGCCCACGGTTGGACAGGTAACCGGTGGCCTGCAGCTCTTTCATGCAGGCGTTCACAATGGGCCAGGGTGTATTACCAGCGCACCATTTCTGAAACCGTTCCGGGTAAAAGCAGGACAACCGACACTTATCCCGGATGCCTCTGGATGAAAACAGCCGAACACCATGCTTCAGGGCGTACCATTGGAAATATTCACGCCACAGCAATTCAAATTGAATCCAGTAGGTGGATTCATTGGCCATAATCAATGACTCATAATGCCGGAGTGCCTGGAAAATCTGCCGGGCGGAGAGACAGCCATGGGCCAGCCAGGGTGAAAATTTGGTTGAGGTCTCCCAACCCTGCAAGGCGTTTCGCGTCTCTTTATAGGTGGTTGGCAGCAGCGCTGAGAAATAGTGCTTCAGATGCTCTGCCCCTGCCGTTTCACCACCGGTAAACGGGCTGTTGGTTTTGGCCTTTGCCGGCAACCTGTCGGAATGGTAATTCAAACCGGGCATGGGCCCTGGCATGATATCCGGTGCGGTAGCGGCTTCGGTAATGGGCAGATTTTCGACGTGCTTTCGGAACTGAGTAAATGTTTCCGGCAGCTCGTCCAGGGCAAATGGCAGATCGTTCTGGTGGAAGAGCGTAAATGTTTCAACTTCATTGAAGGTGACTGCCGGGAAGTTCTGCTTAAGACTTTGCCAATAGGCACTCTCCTGAAAACCCGTATTACGGCTGCGATAGACTGCATCGATTTTATGGGCTTTCAGCATTTGTTCGATTGCTTGATACGGACTTTGCAAACGCACCAACAGTTTTTGCCGTCGCTGTTCAAGCTGTGATTCAAGCTGTTGAATACTCTCCCACAGGAAACGCCAGCGATGCTCGCCCATTACCCTTGACTGGTAATGGCCTGGCTTAAACCAGGCAGGGTCAACACAATAGACACACACAAGGTGTTTACAGCTGGCAGCGGCCTGCATCAAGGCCCGGTTATCACTCAGCCTCAAATCGTTGGTAAACAAAAACAGCGTTATTCCCTGCAAGAGCGATACCCTCCAAACCTTTTAGCACGAATACCCTTTTGTACGTTAATTTTCACAAACCACGGCAAACAGCCACCAGCGGCTGATAACTCCATGTAATTTGTAAAAATTTAATCTTTTATAAGTAAACACATCAAATCTGTTTTGGTTTTAAGCCCTCTCAGGTAAAGTAGCCTGTGCTGCCAAATGATTGTTGTATTCCTTCCAGCCATAGACCGAAATGTTCAGACACTTTACCGGTAATCAGTCTGTAATGATGATTGGCCTCGACTTTGGTTCTACCACCAGCCGTGCCATGATCGCCTCTGCATACCTTGAGTGAAATCCGATAACCGAGCGGATGGAGCTGGGCAAACCAGAACTGATCTATCGCTCCGACGCCGTACTGACACCCTTTGAAGAGGGTGAACTCTGCACGGAGGCCATTAATAACTGTCTTGAACAATGGTTAGAAGAAAGTGGCATTGATTGTGATCAGCTCTTTTCCGGTGGCGTCATTATCACCGGCCTTATCGGTGCCCGCCACTTTCAGTTTGAACCGGGGACCTACCGGTTGCTGGAAGTATCCAACCATGGTCAACAACTTCTGGAGCAACTGAATCTGCAGTTAACCATCGGTGACGAGTGCAGCCAAAACGATATCGACCAGATCGTCCGCTATTATATCCGGGCACTGGAAGCCATGGTCACCGGCGATCATCACTGGTTCGACCAGGGCGATGGACAGCAGCTCTGCCAGGTAGCCTTTCAACCGGATGCCAAAGCCGGGTTTGTCAGCCTCGGTAAAGTGAAAAACTTTGTCATACCCGTTTACTTTTATGGGATGCATTAAGTAGTTAAAAAAGAAGGATGCAACGCTTTGAGAACGATTAAAATTCTGTCCCTGATCGCACTGCTTACTGGCTGTACAGGAATCCCGGAAGGCATTACCCCGGTAAAGCCATTTGAGGTTAATCGCTATGTGGGCAAGTGGTATGAGATAGCCCGGCTGGATCACCGCTTTGAACGGGGCCTCTCCCACATCACTGCAGAATACTCAGGCAACCCTGATGGCAGCCTTCGGGTCATCAACTCTGGTTACTCGGTTGAAGCAGGTGAACGCAAACAGGCGGAAGGCAAGGCAAAGTTTGTCCGGGAACCCGACGAGGGATATCTGAAAGTCTCTTTTTTTGGTCCTTTCTACGGCTCCTACATTATTTTTGAGCTTGATCAGAAGGGCTATGAATACGCCTTTATCTCCGGGAACAACAAAGACTATCTCTGGCTGCTGGCCAGAACACCCACCGTCAGTGATCAGGTTAAATCGGACTTTATCAACAAAGCCAAAACACTTGGGTTTGCTACTGAACAATTGATCTTTGTTGACCAGAGCAGTCCTCAATAGCCCGCCACCATTCCGTAAATAAAGAGTGTATATTTACGGAATGTAATCCCCCCCATTTGTAGTCTTATAGCCCTTCCTGACGTTTTTTGACACAGACGATCATCACTTAGGTGAATCAATCCCCCGGCAACAACATTCTATACCATGCCGGATTCGATACCCGCTGGAGTGTGAGCGATGCCCAAACCAACGATGCCCCCACTGGACCAGATTCTGGTGCCGACAGCAAAAACGGATGAAGTTTACCGTTCAAGGGTCATTGGACAGAGTTTCTTCAGCTTTACCGGGCTCAAGGCTCTGCTGGGGGCTGCCGGTTTCCATACCAGTGGTGATCAGGTTGCCGGGCTTGTTGCAGTTAACAAAAACCTATCTATAGTTACTCGAACCTATTCAAAATGAGTAAGTTCTGTTGTGAATGATCGATACTCCATCTCCCGGGCCGCTGACCATTTAGGGGTATCCCCTTCTACTCTGCGTCGCTGGGAGGCTTGTGGGAAACTCGTGCCTGAGCGTACTGCCGGTGGTAAACGACGTTACAGCGCCAGTCAGTTAATGACGCAACAGACTCCACAGGTACAGCGCAAAACGGTAGCGTACAGCCGGGTTTCCAGTCATGACCAGAAAAAAGACCTGGAGCGGCAGCAGGAAGTGTTTATAAACACTATGGTCAGGCACTGTCCTTTCGGTTTGCCCGCGATAAGAAGGGGTGTCAAAGAGATCCTGCTCAGTCAGAGAACCATTATCTCACCGCTGGCTGGGGATCTGCTGAAACAGGAAGGCATTAAGCTGCGGTATAATGATAATACCAACTCCACCTTCTAAATATGAACTGCGCAGCCATTTTGAACCGCTGGATCTTCGTTGGAATTCCTCGCAATAGCCCTGCTATTACTCGTCATTCCGCCTTGCCCAGCGGTCCAAAATGACTTGCTCGTTATCATATTTAGAAGGTGGAATTGGTATAATTTGGCAAAATAAGGCGCAATTCTTAACCACCTGGTACGTTGGCAGGAATTTTCCAGAGTAACGCAATGCCAGCTTCTGAATGGAAAGGCTCTTGCCGAACATCGTTGCAATAAATCACTAAATGTTCACTATCAGGGCTAAATTTGGCATGTTGAATGGGATAATCCACTATTATCTCCTCTTTTTGTTTCCATTTGCCATCATCACCGATGCCCCAGAGTTGCACAAGGCCAGACTGGTCTGTGTCTTTCCGGTTTATTTTGTTGCCATAGGTCAGAAAATGGTTTTCCAGTGCATTGAAATGGGCACCATGGATGCCATAGGCACCAGGTTCTGTCACGGCCAGTGTCGTCCACTTGCCATTGTCATCGCACCCCAGGATGGCAGCAGTGGTGTCCTTGCTAAAGGTATAGGCAAAGCGCCCTGAAGTAGAAAACCGGGCTTCACGAATTTCCAGCAGATGTTTAAACGCCAAAAGCTCCTGCCATTTGCCCTGGCTGTTGAGACCATGAATTTTTACGGTCCAATCACAACCGCGGGTCAGCACACTGTCCTCCTGAGCGTTGAAGGCAGCATAGTCAATCCCCGCCAGGTGATACACCCTGGCTTTCTCAACCAGGTTACCTTCCTCATCATCCCCCCAAATGCAGGCGAAATTCGATTTATAGCCATAGCTCAGAAGAAGATTCTCTGAGGGGCTAAAAAGCGCTTCACGACTGGCGTGATGGACAAAGGTCTGGCCTTGATCCAGGCGATCATCAGGACTTTTGCAGTCCAGGAGTTTAAAAGAGCCACCGCTTTCAAAACGGGCCAGTATTTTACCCCCGGATGGGCTGAATCTGGCATCTGAACAACAACGAATTTCTGCTTTTCCTTCCCAGACACCATAAGCATTGTAGCCAGAAACTATAACTGTGTTGTCTATATCTTTGGTCAGCGCATAGTGCCCGGTGGCATTGAACAAGGCTCTGCAAACCAGGTTGGTAATATGTTGGTTGTCGTCGGTTATGATCGTCGCAGGATGACAGATTTCCCCGATCTGTGACCAGTTCCCATCGACATCACAACCCAGAAAGATGGTCTGGTTACCCCAGGTGAAGATCACAGCGTGTTGCTCATCATCACTCAGCTGGGCACTGGCAATGTTCCCACCGCACTCAAAGACCTTTTTCTCCTCCAGGCAGTTGCTTTCATCATTACAGGCCCAGATGGTCACTTTTGAGCCCTGGTAAGTCAGGAAATAATCGTTTGTGGCCTTAAGAGGTGGTTGCTGTGGCCCGGTTTCCTTATAGTGAAGGATCTCTTTAGGCTGGGTTAGCGGGATCCACCGACCGTTGCTATCCTGGCGCAATACGTTGATTTTGCCGTTCTGTGGGTCGTAGGACATAATTTTGTTCTGCCCGGGGCTGAAGCCTGCCTCCATCCGTGGATAGTCTTCATCATAGGGGGTAAGCGCAAGCACCACCGCCTCCTCCCAACGGCCATCGCTGTTCAGCGTACTTACCTTGACACTGCCATCGTAGCTGCTGCTCAGAAGCGTATTTTCAGACCTGTTGAGCTCGTAGCGATAGATAGAAGCAGAGTCTTCAACATCCCCTTTTTGCAACCAGTTGCCATCCGCACCTTGTCGCCAGATCTTGAGCCTGAAATCGCCCCCATCGTTGCAACCACGTATAAGCAGGTTCTTGCTCATTGGGCTGAAGCTGGCTTCAATAATATGGTGATCGAAACAGGCCGCCAGTTGAAATTCCAGATAATTTTCCTGGCATTGGAAAATGTCAGCCTTCGCTGGATCGATATTGCCCGCATGCTTGTTATTCAGCGCAATATCCTGTAACAGCCCATCATTAACGGCTGCGATGCTAATGAGCTGTTCATGCTGATGTGATGCATCTCCCGGAACAGCGTCTGAGGATGGCATCATGGAAATCTTAAGCCCGATAATTTCCAGCTTACGCTGACCGATAGCAGTGATGATCGACAACTCGGGAGGTGCATTCCGTTTCAACCGTTCCAGGGATTTGAGCTGCTCCGGTTCAGAGACTTTTGAAGCATATTTGTTATAGGCAGCCACTGATTCAAAAAGGGGTTTCAGGTTATTAAATAACTGCCATTCACCGGTTTCGATTTTGCTTGCGGCTGCCCTGCTCAGCACACGACCAAAAGCAATCACCTTTGTTTGTGCTTGCGGACTTTTCCAGGCTTGGCAGATGTTCAGACATTTTTGCGCTATTGGTCCCATGATAACTCCGGTCATATTGGCACAGGGATTAAATTTACACCGCCATGAACCGGTAGCATCCTGTGATTGAGTAAATCGTCCACCATTACTGGTCGGAACATTCAGTATCTGATCAATAGATCAGTCAATTTGGCAAAAGTTCCTCCCACTGAAAAAATAACGACCAGCTCCTGACATTTTTGGGACTTGCAGTCCGAAAATGAAATAAGAAAATATTACAATCCGCCAACTTGTTTTTTTATATTGTTCTTTATCTTGTTTGTTTTAGTTTCACTAAAAGGGTACCCCCGCGAAACTAAAGGGGGGTATTTGTCTTGCATACCCCCCGTTTTGGTCTATCTTTTCCACGCAAGAAAAAACCCGGCTCAAGCGGAGTATGCAGCTCCTCACCGGGTTTTCCTATTCATACAGCGAACCATTACTCCGTGTGAGTGATAGCTCAGGGATCAGTATAGACATGATTTCGTTTGCGTACACAATCGGGATAGGTATCTTGATACGGGTCAAAATTAATACCAGTGGTATGGATAAGCTGAACATGACACAGAAGTTTCTGCTGGTCGTTCTGGCGACGTTCGCTAACTCTGAAGGGGAGTGTTGGCCGAGTCAGGGGTTACTGGCTAAGCTTCTTGGCGTGACCACTGGCACAATCTGCACAAGCCTGAAAAAATTGGAAGAAGAAAAGTTTATTGAGAGCTTCCCGCGCAAGACAAAACACGGTGGCACTAACACCAAGCTATACCGGATGCTGTTTGAGCCGTTTGTGTTCAAGCAGGTCAAAGAGCAACATTACAACTGCTTTGGCCAACAGGTCGACGATCCCCGTATGCGTGATACGACATGGGCAGATGGGCTGGATTGACAACAGAGATCAGCATGGACGATTTGAATAACAACACGATAAAATTTATTTGCCGTTACCTCTTTGCAAAAAAGGAAAATATTCAGCCCTCATTCCCAGGGCCTGTTGACGTTTCGTTGCGTGCTCGCAAAGAAACGTCAACTTCAGTAACACCTCAAGTGTCAGCTGTTTCCACCAGGCTGCCAGGAATTTTCCAGAGTAAAACCGTACCACTTTTTGAACGAAAATATCCCCGTCGATCATCGTTACACTTGATCAGTAAATGATCGCTATCAGGGCTAAATTTGGCCTTTTTCACGGGGTAATCCAGTTTTAACTGCTCTTTTAATGCCCATTTTCCATCATCATTTAAGCCCCATAGTTGCACAAGGCCTGGCTGGTGCTTGTCTTTTATGTTTATTTTTTTGCCATAGATCAGAAAATGGTCATCCAATCCATTAAACTGGGCGCCTTCAATGGAGTAGCCATCAACCAGATTTGTCATCGCCTGTTTCATCCATTGGCCATCGTTGTCGCGTCCCAGGATACACGCGGTTCCGTCCAGGCTAACGGTATAGGCAAGGTGCCCTGAATCGGAAAAACAGCATTCGTGAATCTGTCTTTGATGTTTAACCACCAACTGTTCCTGCCATTTGCCCTGGCCGTCCAGGCCCTGAATTTTTACCTCTTGGCCAATACCCCTGGTCAGCACACTGTCCTCCTGAGCGTTGAAGGCCGCATAGTAGACCCCCCCTCGGTGAAATGCCTTTGCTTTCTCAACCAGGTTACCTTCCTCGTCATACCCCCAAATACGGGCAAAATTCGACTCAACACCGTAGCTCAGAAGAAAATTCTCTGACGGGCTGAAGATGACTGTTTTACTGCCGCTGTGCTCACAGGTTTGAACTTTATCCAGCCGACCACCATTACTGCTGCAGTCCCAGAGTTTAAAGCTTTTATAGGTCCGTCTTATGTAGCCCTCGCAACAATTGTCGCTGTGCTCATCAGGGGTCTGACCTTGATCCAGCGGGTCATCAGTCTTGTTGCAAGACAGAGGTTTGTAGAGTTGGGCCAGTAATTTGCGCCCGCAGGCACTGAATCGGGCATCGGAACAATCCTGAATTTCAGTTTTTACTTCCCATGAACCGTTTTCGTCATAACCAGAGATAATCGCTATATGATTTGAATCAATACTCAGTGCATATTGTCTGGAGGCATTGAAGGATGCTTTGTGAATAAAGCCTGTGATAGGTTCGTTACTGGCCTTTGAATAACTTTTAGGATGACAAACCTCCCCGATTTGCGACCATTCGCCATCGCCATCACACCCCAGAAAGATGGCCTGGTCCACACCGAAGATCACAGCATACTGCTCATCATCACTCATGTGGGCACCCCAAATCCACTTACTGCGCTCAATGACCTTTTGCACCTCCATGCAGTTGCTGTCATCATTAAATGCCCAGATGGTCGCTGTTCCACCCCGGTAAGTCAGTAAATTATGATCCGTGACTTTGAAAGACGGCTGCTGTGGCCCCCTTTGCCGACGGTGACTGATCTCTTGAGTCTGGGTTAGCGGAGTCCACTGACCGTTGCTATCCACCGGCAGTACCTTGATTTTGCCGGCCCAATAATCATAAGTCATAATCTTGTCCTGCCGGGGGCTAAAGCCTGCGATCACCGGCTCATAGCTTTTGCCTCTACAGCAGGGGCTGTGCTCAAGTACCACCGCCTCCTGCCAAAAGCCATTGCTGTTCAGCTTACTCACCGTGACTATGCCTTCGGAGCTGGTACGCAGTAATGTATTTTCCGACCGGTTGAATTCGAAACGAAAGCTATGCTCCCTGAACTTCCCGTTCCGGGACCAGTTGCCATCCGCAGTTTGTCGCCAGATGTCCAGAATACGATCGTCCTGACTGTCTAAAGCATCGATAACCAGATGCTTACTCGAAGGGCTAAACCTGGCTGCACTGACATAATGACCGAAGCTGATCACCTTTTTGAGTTCCAGATAATTGGTCTGACATTGGAAAATGTCAGCCTTCTTTGCGTCCATTTCCCCCGATTGACTGTTAAGAAGGGCTGCGCCCTGTGACTTATTAAAAGGTACTATCGAGTCGCTATTTGCAGTAGTGCCGGAAACCCGTGCTGTCGATGCTTTTTGGGAGGCGGATTCGGTGTCTGAATCGTCCGTCGATGATTCGGTGTCTGAATAATCCGATGATGATTCAGTGTCTGAGACGTTCGTTGATGGCCTGTTGAGTGAGGCAAATGCATTAACACTGTTTGCTGGAACAGCACCTGCTGGCACCGTGGCCTTATCTGCTGATTCAGGCTCGATACTACTATCATTATTATCATTATCATACGTATTATTATCGAACGGTGTATTCGATTGGTCATGCTGTTGCAATGCACCGTCCAAACCAACGTCTGACGGCTGCGGCATCGTGGAAATATTCAGCTCAATGCTGCGCTCGTCAATGGCGGTGGTTAGCGTCGCGTCGGGTGGTGAATCCAGTTTCAGCTGCCCCAGGGATTCGACCAGCTCCAGTTCCGGGATTTCTGAGATTTGTTTGTTGTAGGCAGCCACCGATTTATGCTGTGGCTTCAGATCATCAGAGAACTGTCGTTCATCGGTTTCTATTCTGATTGTGGCTGCACTGCCTGACGCTATTGGTTGCATGGTAACTCCGGTCATATCAACACAAGGATTGAATGTATGCGGCAATGGATTAGTAGTACTCTATGTTGGTTTATGGTGGTTTAGCCGTCCTCTATTACTTGTCTGACCATACAGAATTTGGGTTATAGATCAGTTAATTCGACAAAAGTTCCTGCCCTTAGGGATTTTTATACCGCTCAATTTTATTGATTAACGTCAATGAATTGAGTGAGACTGACTTGCGTCAGGTCATAAGTATGCCGTCCCGCCACTGATAGCCTTCGCACACTGATACGCCGCCTGGAAATAACCTGCTTTCTCCAGCTTCCGGGAGCTATTTCAGAATCAAAAGCAATCGCAGTTTTGAAGTCTTCGGTAAGGGTGTGGTTATTCTGATCACTGCCGCCCTGGCTGCCGCAGTGATTGAAGCCCTGACCGGTTTTGTCGTTATTCCGGGTATGGCACCATTCTCTGATGGTGTTGCCACCGTTGGTCACATTGCCATTCTGGTGACCAAAAATATGGCTGAGCCACAGGCTAGCCTGAAAGCGAAACACGCTTAATCCCCGATGCAGGTCGGCTTCTGCACAAGCCTGCCTGCCCCATCAAGCTTTGCAGTCTCAGCAGGCGGCTTTCTTCGGAAACCGGCCTTCGCCTAATGCCTCTGAACCGGAACAGCCATGCGCGAAGAAATTCTCAGTGCCGGAACTGATGCTTGGCATGCCTGCCGGTTTAACGGCCGCAACCGGCATGGATGCCCTGACCCACGCCATTGAAGCCTTCCTGTCCACCAATGCCAGCCCTGTTACCGATGCCGTAGCCAGTAAGGCGATCAAGCTGGTTGCCCAATATCTGCCCCGTGCGGTCCACGATGGCTCTGACCGGGAAGCCAGAGAGCAAATGGCCTACGCCCAGTATATGGCGGGTATGGCGTTTAACAGCAGCGGTCTGGGTTATGTTCATGCCATGGCGCACCAGCTGGGAGGCCGCTATGGCCTGCCCCACGGACTATGCAATGCCATTCTGCTTCCCCATGTTATGACCTTTAACCTGCCGGCATCTGCTGAGAAGCTCTCGGATATTGCCCGCTATCTTGGCTGTGAGGTGTATGGACTTGGCGCTCAGGAAGCCGCCATACTCGGGATTAAAGAAATTTGTCGCCTGCTACTAGCCATTGGCGTACCAGCCAGCCTGACTGAGCAGGGCGTCAAGGCAGAAGATATACCGGAGATGGCCATTAACGCCCTGAAAGATACCTGTGCAGCAACCAACCCCAGGCAGGGAACTCTGGCAGACGTTGAACAGATCTTTAAAAATGCCCTTTGATGTGACATTTATTGATCAATAACAGGGTCTCCATGAGGCCCTGTTCATTTTCCAGTCAAATTTACTGACCAGCACGATGCTATAATTTTCAGATCATTTAAGGATTACGGAAGATTATTATGAGCAGCAACGGATTAGGTTCGCTTACCCCATCACAAATCCATCAAATCAATAAGTTAGCATCCAATCAAGATTCTGAAAAAGATGTACTGGTGGCTCAATTCAATGGTAAGGAAATTGCGTTTACTGCCATAAGACCAAGGGTCAACTCTGAAGCCAACAAGGAAAAACCTGTGGAAGGTTCTGATTTAGCGGTAAAAACCCTGGGTTTAAAGGATCGTAAAATCTCACCAGCATTAGCAAAAAGGCTCATTGAGGCCTATAAAAAAGTATCACCGCCTGATGTAATCTTCGTCGATCCGAACGATGTTCGCCTCCTTGTGAATCACGTCGATAATAGCGTTAGTACTCAGCCACCAGACGAGGATGCAACATCCAGTCTTGATAGCATTAGAAATCGAAGAAGTTCAGCCAATACACTGCATTCTGGCTGGGGGTCAACCACCAGTCTCGACAGTGGCTACAACAGTGTTTATGGCAGTACGGAATCTCTGTACGATGATGTGGCATTGCCCCGGGACATAACAACGTCAACTCTCTCAGAAAAAGTGACCGAATTAATTAACAGGAAAAATTATCCGGGCGCACATTTGCAAATGCGTGATGAGAGTTTGGCGGCCATTAAAGGTAAACATATTACCAATGGACGCTGGAGTAGATTTGGCTTTAGCGATGAGTCAGTATCAAAAGTACCTTTGCCGAAAAAAACAGCCTTAACAATTGATGGCAATCATATTCCCGCCAATAATATCGAGTTGACCAATGCCAAGTATGTCGCCATTCAGGCACCTCGAGCTAAAGCACAAATGTCTGGAGGCGATATCTGGCGAGCAGCCCTTGACTCGGAGTGCAGTGTAATTTGTGATCTGACCAGAGAAAGAGAAAAGTTCGAGGTAAACAAAGGAGGACCTATTGCTTCGTATTACCCAACCGGAGAAATACTCAATGACGACGGCAAAGTCAATGGCAAGGTCGATGGCAAAGTCGGCGACAAAGTCGACCGTGAAATCGTCTTTGATAATGGGATTAAAGTGAGATACCAGTCAAAACAACAAAATGCTGGGTATTCAAAAATAAGATATGAGGTGACTGATCTCATTACTGGCGAAACCCGCCTTATACGAAGATATCATTATACTGGCTGGCCGGATCACGGAGTTCCCAATGAAACAAACGGTCAAGACTCTCTGCTCAGGTTTGTAGAAGCAGTGCGCAAACATCAGATCGGGGATGACTATTCAGACAAAACAATGGTGCATTGCATGGCAGGCGTTGGCAGAACCGGAACGCTGATTGTGTTAAATGAAATCTACCGGGACATACTCTCCGGAAAATATCAAAATAAAAAGGAACTGGATCAGGCAGTATTCAAGACTATTCAACAAGGCAGAAAAGACCGGGGACCCGCCTTTGTTCAAGCAGTGGATCAGATCAAACTTATCATGGATACCGTTCATACATGGTGGGATAAGCGAGACAGGGGAGAGAACATTATTCCCGTGATCTAGCACTAATCTCTTCGTTCAGCGCCATGAAGTAATCAGCAGCCAGACGCAAATGGCTGCCGGTCCAGCAGAACATCTCACCATCCACCAGCCGGGTACTGGCAGTCACACCCAGCTCGGCAAATTCCTGACAGTGCCGGTCTTTAAACGGAAAGGGCTCTGAAGACAAGAGCAGCAAATCTGGCCCGGCTGTTTTTAGCTGTTCGATGGTGATCTCCGGGTAACGCTCCAGATCAGCAAAGACGTTTTCCATCCCGCAAAGCTTCAGCATCTCATTGATAAACGTATTACCGGCAGCAACGCGATAGGGCTTCCTCCAGATAAAATAAGCCACACGCAGCGTCTTTCCCGAAGCCAGTCGTGCCATTTTGCACCTGATGTCGTTGACGATTTTGTCGGCATTGTGTTCTTTGTTGGTCAGCTGACCAACGGAGGTGATCATGGCCAGGGCATCATCCAGGTTGTGAATATCACAGACCCAGGTTGGGTATTGCTGTTGCAGCCGCTCAATGCCCTCCCGGTAGTTCTCCTCCTTGTTACCGAGGATCAAATCCGGCTGCAAGGCATCTATCGCCGCAAAATCCAATGTCTTGGGACCACCGACAATCATTTTTTCCTTGCGTGCCCGCCCGGGATGAACACAGTAGCGGGTTACTCCAACAATCCGGTCTTCCAGGCCAAGATCAAACAACAGCTCTGTCAGCGATGGCACCAGAGAGATAATTCTCACTGGCTTGTCACTGACGTCTACTGAATACTGCATCTGATCAATAAACTGGCGGGACATTTTTGAGGCCTCAATGGTTTCAAGACAGTAAAAAGCCCACTTACCATAGGCAAATGGGCCTTGCTGTATCAAGTAAAAGCGCGTTTTAAAGCAGCTTCTGGAAAAACTCTTAATGATTCAGGAATTGCCTGTTTTTACCGTTGAGAAGACTTTATCTGGATGGATTTTGCTTTTCAGCCTGCATATAGGCAATTTTAACTGCCATGAAGTGAGCAACTCCGGAAAACTCTGTTTTCGCCACTTCCAGCATTTTTTGCCGCTCTTCTTTGAGCTTTTGCTTTTTTGACTTAAGCCTGAGAAAACGACTTCTGTCTTTTGAGGTTACAGACGGTAATAAGTCAGGCTCAATTCCACGCCAGATACAGTCAAAGGTTGTTTGATGAATTGTTTTAAGCTCATCATTAGCCAGGGTTCCCAAAATTGGATCTATCTGATCATACAAGTCAATCAAAAACTGCATATAGAAATTTCGCAGTTTTTCCCGCTGAGAATCTGACGTTATTATGGTATCCGAGGGCAGTACAGCCTGTTCACTGGATTTGGGAAATCCTTCTTTGTCCTTAACATTATTAACAATCTGACTGGCCAGATCTCTATAGAATATCAGTGGATCCTTTTCCTTCATGCCTGATCGAAGTTCTAAAAATGCCTTTTCTACTGAAAAATCCAAATCCCATTGATCCTGGCTGACTCTAACACGTGGTAACTCTTCAGGGTCAAGCTGAAAGGAAGGATCTGCTATTATTAGCAATTTCAAAATACCCTGATGCATTCTTATTATTTTCCTGCTTTTAGTATCACTATCACCCACCAGAACATCACCGAACATTGTTTTCAAAACGACCTTAATAGAACTATCAGGAAGCTGTTTATAATGACAATAAAACTCTGAGAACTTATTCTGTAACTGTTCAGCCATTTTAACAAGCTGAAGGACTTCACCCTTTTCGTTTTCGGTAAGCGTGCTTTTCAGGTAAAACTTTTGAAACCTCTTTTCAGCAATTCCAAATGCCAGATTAAATTTAGCGACAGCCTTTGTATACGCTAATGGAAAATAGTGCTCACGCTTCTGAAACTCAGGCATACGTTTTACCGTGCTTTCCAGAGAGCCGCACTCATCAAGAAATTTCCAGAAGTTTTCTGCAACAACTG
Organism: Endozoicomonas sp. ALE010; assembly: GCF_049310165.1. NCBI lineage: Bacteria > Pseudomonadati > Pseudomonadota > Gammaproteobacteria > Oceanospirillales > Endozoicomonadaceae > Endozoicomonas > Endozoicomonas sp. ALE010. The sequence goes on from NZ_JBLYNV010000056.1 coordinate 18,829, forward strand.
GCCAAATGGCATCTCGCAAGGCCTCTCCTCTCAGGGTTTTAAACCTATCTTCCCCAAGAACCAGTTTCATAACATCCGGAACCTGCTCCAGATCCATATTCACGTCTCTAATCAAATTGTACGGTTCAGACAGCCTGACAAAAGACTGTATATCCGTGATAGCCCTCATGACAAAGCCCGGGTTCAGGGTACCATTTTGGTAGGGCTCAACTTCATGAAATCTTGTTGCCCGATCACTCAGAGCAGCTCTGAAGGAAAATATTTGCGTTAACTGGCGTTGAATCTTTTTCTCTGGATTGATCGATTCAGAGCAAAGTTCCTGACTTAATTTGGCTGAGAGTAAAACGATCTTATGATTTTTCTTCTTTCGTATCGCTTTACGTGTAAACCGGCTTCTATCAAATGGAGATTTGGCTGGCACCTTAACTTTATCTTCTGAGCAAGATTCTTCCTGGTCGACTTCAGGAGAAAAATGACATTTTTCAAATTTATCAACCACCTCAGCCACTGCAACTTCATCATCATTTTCGGGAATGGGAGCATTTTTCAATTCTGTTATTTTTTTCTGGCCAGCCCTTTCTTTAAAGGACTCAATACGTTCCGGGACAGAAATACCAACCTTATTCAGATTCAGCCCTTTATTTTCATACAAAGCTTCATCGTCATTTTCTCCAGCATTCGAAATATAACCGGAATCATTAGAAGCTATTGAAACACGCCACTGGTTTGCTCGTACCGATAAATTTTCCGCATGGTTATCATTTAATCTGACTGCCTCAGAAAGATGGTGAATTACTTCATTACTTTCTGAAACGGACATACCTGAAAAACTATTATCTTTGACACTTTTACTCTGGCTTTCCCTGCCGGGACGACCATCATCATATGATAATAAGCCATTATCATTTCCTTCTATTTTCATAGCAGCCTCCCGGTCCCTTCATTAAAAATTTTACCGGATGCCGGACAGTTAAATAAGAGTTTCATATGAATCTATTTTCAATCAATTGTAAGAAAATCAATACTCTATAATCAATAATCAATCAGCAGGCTATAAGAGTCCAGCATAAAATTGCACAGCAATATGAACCCTTATCTCCATAGGACAGCCAAAAAGACTTTTAATATGAAATAGATAGTAAAAAAGATAGAATACCCGCAAAATCAAATTAACTGAACAAAACAATAAAAATAGTTTGGAGTCTTACATGAGTGCCAGACATGAAAATCTCGACAGCGTCCCTACTCCTCAAGGGGAAATGACCTTGAAAGTTCTGGCGGATCACCGTTCCGTCAATAGCAGTGGTGATGTATTTGCTGGCTGGGTAGCCATGCACCTGGACCAGGCTGGGGAAGTCTGTGCCCGCAAGGCCTCCAATGGTGCCAGGGTGGTCACGGTCAGTATTGGCAGTATGAGCTTTCTCAGGCCAGTTCAGGCCGGTGACCTGATCGGGTTCTTTACCCGGGTAACAGAAATCGGCAAAACATCGATTAAGGTGGTTGTCGAAGGCTGGATAGAAAACCACCATGGCTGGGAGAAACTGACAGAAACAACCATGGTGTTTGTTGCCATTGATCGGGGTGGACGAACCCAGCGGGTCAGGAACTTCTAGGATTTGAAGAGGATCAGGAGCCTCTGATCCTCTCAACCCACACTGAGAGTGAATGTCTCAGCCACAACAGAACCGGCAGTTAGCTTATGAATGGCTCGTAAAACGTGTCTTCAGAGACACCGCGTCCGGGTTGAAAAAATCCCATTCATGGACAACTCTAAATCATCCCCCGGCTGCAGAGGCCCAACACCTTCCGGCGTTCCGGTCAGCACGATATCTCCCGGAAGTAAGGTGAAATGCCTGCTGATATAGCTCAACAGCCCGGGAATGGAGGTCAACATATGTGCCGTTGTCCCTTTCTGCCTTGGCTCTCCATTGACCGACAGAGAAAACCCGAGATTGGCAGGATCTTTAATATGCTCGACGGCCACAAACCCGGATAACGGGCAGCTGTTATCAAAGGCTTTGGCAACTTCCCACGGCAGCCCTTTTGACTTTTGCCGTTCCTGAAGATCACGCAGTGTCAAATCCAGTCCCAGACCAATAGCCATGATCGCCTGGTTAGCCTCATGCTCACTGGCATCGGTCAGAGGCTCCCTGATCAGCAGGCTCACTTCTGTCTCATGATGGACCACTCCACGATTACGGGGTAATTTCACGGGCTGCTCAAGGTTAACCATGGCGGTACCGGGCTTAATAAACAGCACCGGATCATCCGGCAGGGGATTATTCAGTTCCTGGACATGTGCCGCATAATTCCGTCCTACACAAACCACCTTCCCAACAGGAAGGTCAATACGGTCGCCACTGATCCAGCGGTGCCTGTACTTCATAGCGCATCCCTTATTAACGCCGGTGATGAAAAATGGAACGCACAATACGCGCCAACATCATACGGATATTTATTATTCAACTGAGCCAGAAGCCTTGTCGGGAAACAGACAGTGTTTGCCTGTCATTCCCCGGGTAGACTATTGTCCCACGGCTCAACTCACAGTTAAAGCATCTCACTTTCACATACACTGTAGTAGTATCATAAAGACTGGCCGCACAGTGGAAGGAGCATAGTATGTCAGAAGAGCTGCAACTCAATATCCAGAGCCTTCATGATATTCTTGAAAACTCACCCGTCGATGAATGCACAGCAGGAGCCTTAAAACAGATAACCGAAGAGATCAACATTGCCGTTGCCCAGGCAGAAGGAGAAATCCCCATTCAGGGCTACAACGATCAGCTGGAGCAGGAGGCCATTCGCTTCAGTGAAGACCACCCGGCCCTGACACAGGCGATCCGGCAATTAATGTTTACCCTCTCCAGCATGGGTATTTAAATACGGTCGCTATGACAAAGCTTACCACCAGATCGGTTTCACTGATGTGAGGCCGATCTCCCTGCAGTAACGACCCACCGCCTTTTAGCAGGTACTATCACGCACAGCCTATGCTATGATGTGCCGCCTGACGCAGCCGGGAGCAACCGGTGATGCGCCATGAAAACGATGGGTGGATCAATAACAGCCATAAATTGAAAGCACTGCTGCTGTTGTCCGCCTGCACAATAAAAAACAGTGCTTTAATGTAAAACAGCCTTGAGCCAGTCCGCCATGAGCTAACCAATAAAGAGACTGATATGCCCGAAATATCGCTGGATAAGAGCAAGATTCGTTTTCTCCTGTTGGAAGGTGTCCACCCGTCTGCTGTCGAGATTCTTAAAGCATCGGGCTATACCAATATCGACTATGTCACCACCTCCCTGCCTCCTGAGGAACTAAAGGAACGTATCGCTGATGCCCGCTTTGTCGGCATCCGGTCCCGGACCCAGCTGACCGATGAGATTTTTGCGGCGGCAAAAAAACTCTGTGCTGTTGGCTGTTTCTGCATTGGTACCAACCAGGTAGAACTGCCCGCAGCTACACGACGGGGGATACCTGTTTTCAACGCACCTTATTCCAACACCCGCTCAGTGGCTGAGCTGGTGCTGGCTGAAGCCATCCTGCTACTGCGTGGAATCCCGGAGAAGAATGCCATGGCACACCAGGGAGGCTGGCAGAAAACAGCAGCGAACTCCCATGAAATCCGCGGCAAAAAACTGGGTATTATCGGCTACGGAAATATCGGCAGCCAGCTCAGCATCATGGCAGAGTCTCTGGGCATGGAAGTCTATTTCTATGATGTGGTGACCCGGCTTTCCATGGGCAATGCGACCCAGATCAGTGATCTGAACACCCTGCTTGGCATGTGCGACATTGTCAGTCTGCATGTTCCCGAAACCCGGGATACCCAGTGGATGTTTGGTGAAGCACAGTTTGCTGCCATGAAGGACAACAGCATTCTGATCAATGCCTCCCGTGGTTCTGTGGTGGTTATTGAAGCGCTGGCCGAGCACCTGAAGAACGGGAAGCTGCTGGGTGCCGCCATTGACGTATTTCCGGAAGAGCCACGGGGTAACGATGATGAATTCATCAGCCCCCTGCGTGGCATGAAGAATGTTATCCTGACTCCCCATATTGGCGGCAGTACCCAGGAAGCACAGGAAAATATTGGCCGGGAGGTTGCCGAGAAGTTCGTTATGTACAGCGATATTGGTACTACATTGTCGTCGGTCAACTTCCCGGAAGTCGCCCTGCCTGCCCACCCCGGCAAGCACCGCCTGCTGCATATCCACCAGAATATTCCCGGTATTCTGGGTCAGATTAACCAGATACTGTCTGAAAACCGTATCAACATCAGCGGTCAGTACCTGCAGACCAATGAGTCCGTTGGTTACGTTGTTATCGATGTTGATGCTGAACACAGCGATATGGCCATGCAGAAGATAAAAAAGATTGAAGGCACCATCCGCTGCCGCGTTCTTTACTGATATACATCACTGGCACCTCGTTCCCACGCAGAGCGAGGAAACGAGGGTGTGAGGTTGTATGGGCACTGGATTTTTAACCAGACAACAGTGCTCTTTATTATTAAAAAAACATCTAAATAACGTCGTTCAGTAATTAATCAGGTGTGCGTATGATTCCCGCGTTTTCCTCAAAGGAGAGTCCATATGTTGTACCCACGCTGGTTGTTATTGTCTTTCCCCATCCTGCTATTGCTCAACGGTTGTGCTACCGATACTGGGCAATACAGAGAACCTGCGCTGAAAACGCTTAATTTCACCATCATTCACACCAATGACAACCACGGAAAATTCTGGCGAAACCGTGACGGTGAAGTAGGCATGGCGGCCCGCAAAACATTGATTGATCGTATTCGTGCAGATGTAGAAGCTGAAGGCGGCAAGTCTCTGGTATTGTCTGCAGGCGATATAAACACGGGGGTGCCCGAGTCCGATCTTCAGGAAGCTGAGCCTGATTTTATCGGGATGAACCTTATTGGTTATGATGCCATGACCGTGGGTAACCATGAGTTTGATAACCCGCTGCCTGTTTTGCTGAAGCAGGAAAAGTGGGCAGACTTCCCGTTCCTGTCAGCCAACATCTTTTACAAAGATACCGGTAAACCAGTGTTCAAGCCCTGGGTAATGAAAGAGCTGCAAGGTGTGCGGGTCGCCATTCTTGGCTTAACGACAGAAGATACAGAATCGCAGGCGCTCAAGGAAAACATTAAAGATATTCGTTTTGATGATGCCATAGAGACAGGAACAGTTTGGGTACCAAAACTGATTCGGGATGAAAAGGCTGATATTGTTATTGCACTCACTCACATGGGGCATTATCCAAACGCCAGACATGGGCACAATGCTCCGGGTGATGTCAGCCTGGCTAAAGAAGTGGATGGTGTGGATATCATTGTCGGTGGCCATTCACAAAGTAAACTACACCGGCCTGATATTAAAAACAGCACCTATGTACTGCAAGCCTGGGAGTGGGGTAAATATGTTGGTCGGGCTGATTTTATCTATCAATATCTGGACAGTGGCAGAGGACACAGTCATGGCTTGCTGAAAATGGTGAATTACCGCCTGATTCCGGTGAATCTCAAGAAAGAGAAAATCATTGATGGTAAGAAAGAGCTGATCACTATAGAACCTGAGATTCCAGAAGATCCGGCAGTGCTGAAGGCATTAAAGCCTTATCAGGATAAAGCGAGTGAACTAATGAATCAGGTTGTCGGTTCCATCAATCAGACCCTGGATGGTTCACGGGAAAAAGTTCGCTCAGGCCCAGCGGCCATAGGCAATCTGATTGCCCGGGCACAGATGGAAAAAACCAAAGCTGATCTGGCTGTCATGAACAGTGGTGGCGTTCGCACTGGCTTGCAAGCAGGCAAGATTACCGAAAAAGATATTCTCAAGATTCAGCCTTTTGGCAATATGGTGTGCTACCTGGAAATGACGGGCCGTGAGCTGCGGAACTACATTGAAGACATTGCTGCTATTCAACCGGTCAGTGGCGGCCTGGCGCACTTTGCCAACGTCAGGCTGACCATGGCCGGCGATAAATTAATGTCTCTGGACATTGGCGGAAAGCCTGTGGATAAAAACAGGAAATATCGAATGGCAATTAATGCCTTTTCTGCTGCCGGGGGTGATAACTGGCCGGTGGTGGATGATAACCTGACGTTTGTTAATACCGGTTATACAGACGCTGTCGTGTTGAGAGATTACGTCAAGAGATACTCACCTCTGAAGAGAAGTGAGTATCTGCCAAAAGGGGAGATTGTGAGGAAATAGTCAACATGTCTTCGGCAAAACCACCGGTGTTTAAATCCCGGATACCTTGATATGCAGTTTGCTAACACTATAAAAAGTACCCCATATTCTGAAAAATATATGAGGCCCCAAGGCTCGCCTTTTATTAAAAACAGGGCTTCTTTTAAGGGTCAACTATGACGTACATACAACAAAATTAACGTTACTTGATGCGTTTTTGGACGGGAACTATCAAAAGGTTAAAAAACATGCGAACGTTAACCTCTGCTCTGTTGATTACAACACTTCTGCTCACCGGCTGCTCAGACAATGAGGTAGGCAATGTCAGCCTGGGTTTGTTCACCACTAAAGATATCAAGATCGACACCTTTACCGACCCGGTGGTCAGCGGTGTCACCTGTCATATCTCTCACGTAAAAGGCAATCTTGACCTGTCTGACCCTTCCGATATGGGCATCTCCTGCCGACAGACAGGGCCGATTACTCTGGATATGGTCAACAACATCAATATGTCCAAAAGCGGCGAAGTGGTGTTTAAAACCTCGAAAAGCATCCTCTGGAAGCATCTTAAAATACGACGTATCTGGGATGAGAAAAACAAAACCCTGATCTATCTCAGCTACTCCACCAAAGAAACGGCCGGCAGTGCCAAACACTCCATGACCACCGTGCCCCTTTGGGGAAACCCCGTCTGGGATCAATTAAACCAACCTGATACAACTCAATAGCTGACCGCAGTTTTCCAGTCCACTCAGTTGATGTGATATTAATCTGAGTACCCTGAGCAATTCCCGGACGATCCAGCTATCCTTTGCCAGGCAGCACTGTCGCAAGAAGAGTGAAACAAGGAATCCGCTGCCAGATCATTGGCTACAGTACGGTTCTGGTGTAGTTTCACTTTTTACTTTTTCACCAGGGTGATGTTCACTCCACCCTCTGACTGCCCGAAACTTAAGACACCATGCGTATTCTTCACACTTCAGACTGGCACCTTGGCCAGCATTTTATGGGCAAAAGCCGGGAGGCAGAACACCAGGCCTTTCTGGACTGGCTGATCGAGCTGGTACAAGAGCAACGCATCGATGCCCTGATTATTGCCGGTGATATCTTTGATACCGGCACCCCGCCCAGCTATGCCAGGGGACTTTATAGCCGCTTTATTGTCAGCCTGCAGAATACCCACTGTCGGCAGCTTATCGTGATTGGTGGCAACCATGACTCGGTAGCCACACTGCATGAATCAAAAGAGTTGCTGGCCTGCCTGAATACCTTTGTGGTGGGTGGCGTCAGCCAAGACTCCCGGGAGCAGGTTCTGGTGTTGAACAACGCTCAGGGCAACCCCGGCGCGGTGATCTGTGCAATTCCGTTTGTCCGCCCACGGGATGTTCTGGAAAGTCAGGCGGGAGAGACCGGTGAGGATAAACAGCAGGCACTGCAACAGGCGATTGCTGCCCACTATCAGACCATTTATACAGAAGCTGAAAAGCTGGCAGGGGAACGTCTGCCCATTATTGCAACGGGTCATTTAACGACAGTTGGCGGACAACTAAGCGAATCCGTGCGTGAAATTTATATCGGAACCCTGTCGGCATTTCCGGTAGCCGCATTCCCCAAGGCTCACTACATTGCCCTCGGCCATCTTCATCGGCCACAGGTCGTGGCGAAGCAGGAACATATTCGCTATTCAGGTTCACCAATCCCGCTGAGTTTTGATGAAGCCGGATCCGATAAGCAAGTCATTATTGTGGACTTCAGGGAAAACGAGCTGAATAAAATTGAGTCCGTCATTGTTCCTGTTTTCAGGCCTCTGATCAGTCTCAAGGGCTCCCTGGACAGCATTGACCAGCAGCTGGCCACTCTTGCCAGTGAGCGGGCCAATGAAAATGAGCAACCGCAGGCTGAACTCAATCCATGGCTGGAGATTGAAATCACCACCGAAACCTACCTTCACGACCTGCAAAGCCGGGTCGAACAAATGGTGCTGGCCAGAGAGGAGCTGTCCTCATGTGAGCTGCTGAGGGTAAGAAGAAAACGGGAAAAAGCCGCCGCATCCCTAACCGTTGCTGACCAGGAGAGTCTGGCCGAGTTGAAGGTTGAGGATGTTTTTCAGCAACGGCTTAAGCAGGAAGAGCTGACCGATGAACAATTACAGCAGCTGACCGGCGCGTTTCAGGAAATACTCGAAGACGTGTTTGCAGCAGACAAACAGCATCCCATGCTGGCGCAGCATGGCCAGAAGGACAACGCCTGATGAAAATTCTCAGCCTGCGCCTGAAAAATATTAACTCCCTCAGGGGCGAGTGGAAAATAGACTTCCAGAGTGAACCGTTTACCAACACGGGTCTCTTTGCCATTACCGGCCCGACCGGTGCTGGCAAAACCACGCTGCTGGATGCCATCTGCCTTGCCCTGTACCACCAGACTCCCCGCCTGACCACAATCTCCGCCTCCGATAACGAGCTGATGACCCGGCATACCGCCGAGTCGCTCGCCGAAGTTGAGTTTGAAGTCAAAGGTCAAGCGTATCGCGCCTTCTGGTCACAACGCCGGGCCAGGGGCAAAGCAGACGGCAAGTTGCAGGCACCTCAGGTCGAGTTGGCCGACAGTGATGGTACGATTATTACCACCCGTATCAGCGATAAATTGAAAAAGGTGAGTGAGCTGACCGGGCTGGACTTCGGACGTTTTACCAAATCCATGATGCTGGCCCAGGGCGGTTTTGCCGCTTTTCTGGAGGCCAGTGCCAATGACCGGGCTGAGCTGCTGGAAGAACTGACCGGTACCGAGATCTACGGAGAAATCTCCCGCCGTGCCTTTGAGCGCATGCGCACCTCAGAGCAGCAACTCGACCTGTTAAAGGCCAGAGCGGGCGGTATTGCTCTACTGAACGACGATCGACTGACAGAACTGAGAGAAGAACAGAGTCAGCTTGCCGGGCAACAGGAGGAAACCGGCAACGAACGCCTCTCCCTGAACCAGCAGAAGCGCTGGCTGGAAGAGCTGACCAGCAGAGAACGTGAACAGAAAAAAGCCCGGGAGTCATTGGATAATGCTCTTCAACACAAATCAGAACACAGCGAGCAGATAAACCGTCTGGAGCAGGCCCTGCCCGCCATGGAGCTGCTGCCGGACTGGGATCGGTTAAGCGAACTGACACAAAAGCATCAACGGATACAAAAGACACTGGCTGATCATCAGCAGGAAAAACAGGTCACCACCGAACAGGCGGAAAGTGTTCAGAAACAGTGTCAGATTCAGTTAAATGCCTGGGAAAGCTATCAGCAGGAACAGGAGCAAACCGAATCCCTGTTGGTAGAGCAGGTCATCCCTCTGGATGCTGATATACAGAGACTGACCAATGAACAACAGGCCATAAAAGGCAAATTGCAGGCCGCTGAACATGAGCAGTGCACACTGAACAACAGCATTGCCGATGACCAGCAGTCCCGGGAACAACTCACTGGACAACTTCAGGTAGCCAACCGTTACCTGGAACAGAATGCACACCAGCAAACGCTGGGTGAACAGTTGCCGGTATTACAAACCCTGTTTGAGCAGCGGGAAACCGCCAGCCAGGGTGAACAACAGTTTGCTCAAGCCATTCATCAGTTAGAGCAGGAACGCCAGAACCTGGGCGCACAACACCAGACACTGGAAGAGTATATTCAGTCGCTGGCCAAAACACGGGAACAACGCGCCAGCCAGAATAAAACACTGCTAGAGAACAAAACAGCCCTGTTAAATGGCCAGGAAGAAGAGCAGCTGCTGACCGATCAACAGCAGTGGCACGATCAATACCCGATATGGCTGCATCTGAACAACCTCAGCCAGCAATTTGCCAACTGCACCGCTGACTTACAGAAAGAGCAAACCCAGCATGGCAACCTGCAGCAATCGGTAGCACAGTACACCGACAACATTGAAAAATGCAGGACAGAGTACCGGAATGTCAGGCAACACTGTCATGACCTGGAACAGCTGTTAGCCCGGGAGCGGCAGATCACCAGCCTTAAGGACTATCGCAACCAACTGCAGGCCGGAGCGGCCTGCCCCCTTTGCGGTGCCACAGAACACCCGGCCATTGAACACTATCAGCAGCTGAATATTTCCGATACCGAACAGCGTTTAACCGCCAGACAGCGGGAACTGGAGCAACTGCAACTTCAGGGCGAGAAGCTGAACAAAGAGGCTGCCCGTTTACAGGTACAACTGGAATCCTCAGAGCAGACCATTAGCAAGCTGCAAAATCAGATTGCCCAGGTCACATCAGACTGGTCCGCCACCAGCAATGCCCAGTCTCTTTCCCTATCGATCAACAACACCGAAGAATATCAAGACCACTTCAAACAGTTCTCCGAGACCGGGGAGGCCCGGAAAAAGCAGCTTGAACAACTGAGCCAGCTTAATCACCGCATTCAACTTGAACAGCAGCAGCTGGACCAGCTGAATAACGACATGACCCAACACACCCATCAACGGGAGGTTAACCAGCAACAGCAAAGGCAGATTGACCAGCAGCTGTCTGAAAAGCGTCAACAGCTTGAGCAAAGCCAACAGGCCAACCGGGCGCTGGAAGAGAAGATCAGGCAGAGAATCCAAACTGCGCTGCATCTGGAGATTCCAATCCTGTCAGAGCAATCAACCTGGCTGAGTCAGCAGGAAAAAAACTGGCAACAATGGCAGCACATCACCGCCGAACAACAAACGCTGAATGAGAAAATCCAGGCCATTACCCAGCAGCTGAATCACAAGCATCAAAACCGGCAAAAAGCCGATGAACTTATCCGTGACATTCAGCAAACGCTGGATCACACCAATGCTCGGAGACAACAGCAACAGCAGCAACGACAGGATCTGTTTGGCCAGAAAATCGTGGGTGAGGAGCGACAGCGACTCAAGTCACTGGTGGTCGAAGCAAAGGCACACCATCAACAAAGCCAGAGCCAGTTGAAAGCCATTGATGACAAGCTGGCTCAGCTGACTGGAATCGTTCGCCAGCAGACCATGGAACAGGAAACATTGGGCGAAGCACTGACAGCCGCCGGAACAACCTGGCAGACATTGTTAAACGACAGCCCATTCCGGGATAGCGAACATTTCCAGCAGGCACTGCTGGACAGAGAAGAACGGAAGACACTGACAGAACTGAAACAGACCATTGAACAACAGCTGCATGAGGCCAAAGGCAAGCTTGCCTCGGCGGAGGCCAACCTGAAAGCACATATTGAACAGCCAGCGACTAAACTAACTCTGGATGAAGTGACTGACAGACTGACCGAATTGGATAACCGCATTCGTTTAATCAATCAACGACAAGGTGAGATTACCCAGGCGCTGAAAGACGACGACGAAAAACGTCTTGGCCAGGCCAGCCTGTTCAGGGATATCGCAACGCAAGAGCATCAATATCAGGTTTGGGCGCAACTCAGTGGCCTGATCGGCTCCAGCAAAGGCGACAAGTTCCGTAAATTTGCCCAGGGCCTGACGCTGGATCATCTGATTCTTCTGGCCAACCGACAGCTGGAACAGCTCCATGCCCGCTATCTGCTCAACCGCAAAAGCAACGATGAACTCAGCCTTGAAGTACTGGACACCTGGCAGGGTGACTCCGCACGGGATATCAAAACCCTGTCCGGTGGAGAAAGCTTTCTGGTCAGCCTGGCGCTGGCACTGGGGTTATCTGACCTGGTCAGCCATAAAACCCGTATCGACTCGCTGTTTCTGGATGAAGGGTTTGGTACACTGGATCAGGAAACACTGGAAACCGCACTCAGCGCCTTGGATAGCCTGAATGCCAGTGGGAAGATGGTCGGTATCATCTCCCATATTGAGTCCCTGAAAGAACGGATTCCCACCCGGATAGAAGTGATAAAAGAAACCGGACTGGGCTACAGCAAACTGGGTAGACGCTTTGCCTGTATCTGATCACTTTTATTTTGAGGGTTTATGAATCAACTACTGACGGTTGGCGCGCTTGAGTCATTTCTCATCGCCATTTTTGTGCTATTTCTGGGGCATTTCATCAATGCCCGAATTCCTCTATTAAAGCAGTTCAATATTCCTGAGCCTATTGTTGGCGGACTGATCATTGCCGGTGTTATTGCCTGGCTGCACTTCAATGGTGTCGAGATTGACTTCCACCTGCCCCTGCAAAACACCTTTATGCTGATGTTCTTTGCCACGGTTGGTCTGGCCGCCAGCTATACCCAGCTGATTAAAGGTGGGGTCAAGGTGCTTGTTTTCCTTGCCGTGGCGTCTCTCTATATCGTGCTGCAAAATGGCCTGGGGATGTCACTGGCCACCCTGCTGGGGCTTGACCCGCTGATGGGATTAATTGCCGGGTCAATCACTCTTTCCGGAGGTCACGGTACCGGTGCGGCCTGGTCTCAAACCTTCCAGCAAGTATACGGCATGCACAATGTACTTGAGATTGCCATGGCTTCAGCCACCTTCGGCCTGATCATGGGCGGCATTATTGGCAGTCCGGTGGCGCAGCGACTGGTGGATAAATATGGCCTGAAATCCAGATACGGCAACACCAACAGAACCCATGAACAGTTTCCTGAGCTGGTGACCTACAACGAAAATGAGGAAGACAATGTCACCTCAAAAAAGATGATTGAATCACTGTTTATGATTCTGATCTGTGTGACCGGTGCCAAGTACCTTGAAATCTGGGTCAACAACTTCGAGATCAAATGGCTGATGATTCCCGATTTTGTCTATGCCCTGTTTATCGGCGTTATCATCACCAACACGCTGGAAGTCACCCGGGTGAAAAAGCTGGATATTGAAACCATCGATATTCTCGGCACGGTGTCACTGGCCCTGTTTCTGGCCATGGCCCTGATGAGCTTAAAACTCTGGAATATTCTCGATCTGGCCATCCCGATCCTGGTCATCTTGCTGGCACAGTCCGTTATGCTGGCAATATTTACTTATGTGGTGACCTTCCGGGTGATGGGCAAAGACTACGATGCGGCCGTTATTGCCAGCGGTCACTGCGGCTTTGGTCTTGGCGCAACACCCACAGCGGTCATGAACATGGGCTCCGTCGTTAACCGCTTTGGTCCTTCACCCCAGGGGTTTATGGTTGTGCCTATTGTCGGTGCCTTCTTTATTGATATTGTTAACCTGATTATTCTGCAGGCGGCATTGTCGATTTTTGGTTAATCAATCATCAACTCCTGGTACATCTCATTAATGAGTTTGATGTGTACAATCTCCGTTCACCCTTAGCGGAGTTTGGATGTCAATGAGAGAAGGAGCCCATCAGTTGTACTGAATAAGAGAGACGGGCTCTTTTGCACTCCTCTGAATAGCGGGCCATTGATCACTTGAATTTTATGTCAGGCACGCTTTCAGAATTATTAGTTTAAAAAGCGAATTTCTATTCTAATATCAAATCTAAAATACAGTTTTAATAAATTGTTAATAGCCCTCGAGGACTATAATGCAACCATCGGTATCAGCAGGTTCAAGTCTAACCATAACAGCTCAAAAAAAGACCAGCAAATTCTACATGCAATCCTCTAAAGCCCAGTAAAACCGCTAAAATGACGACAGAAACTGAGGTTTTGCCAGTTAAAAATGAGAAGTTACGATTAAACAGCAATTTTATCGAATCACCAGAAAACAAGACGGGTGTATTTTCATTACATTTAGCCAGAGAATTTGATTTCGGGTTTTCATATTTTCCAAAGAGCAAAGGGTTTTATACAACAACTTATATAACCATCAACTCAATACCTATTAAAGATAGATTTGTTTTTACTTTTTATACTGATGAAAATTATCCTAACCTCTGGGACAAATCTGATAATGTAAAATTGCTTTGTGAAAAAGATATAAAGTGTCATTTGCCAAGATTACATAAAAAAGAAAAGCCTAAAGATGACCATTATCATGCTTTACTTTTAAAAGATGCTGACCCTGATTCTTTTTTAAAAACCACACTAAATGAAATAGGATTGGCGGATCATGATGAAAAGAATATTTTGCATTCAGCAGAATATTTTATCAAAAACCCCACTCAGGATTGTATTAATTTTACTGAAGGAGCATTATCCCAAAATGGTACATCTGAATCCCTGGAGGAGATGATGATTTAAGTAACCGCTGTTGTATTCCATAGTGAGCTAACATATCACCAGAAATTCAACGTAAATTCATCCTGATTCGTTACAAGCATGTTTTGCTATTATCAGTTGTCGAGAGTTCATGCAGTGCTTTCAAAGCATCTTCCGCCTTATCTGACTGAACAAATATATGGTCATGGAAGAAAGCTGCAATGTTACTGTTCAGCACCCCTCAAAATTTTCTGGAAATTCCTGAATTATCTGCCAGCCTGAGATGCAATGAATCTCAGGTTCATATCCAGCATGGGTTCTGAAACGTCGTCAACACCTTCAAGCGACCAACTCCTGGCAGAGGAAGTTGTACAACTACGCATGAAGGTTGCCTACCTTGAAGAACGGTGTCGTGAGCTTGAGGGGATGGTCAGTAAAAACAGTCAGAACAGCAGTAAACCTCCATCGTCCGATGGCTATCAGAAACCCAATAAAAGCGACAGTCCCCAAGATGATTCCACTAATGGAAAAAACTCCGATTCACAGCAGGAGTCTCCAACTCCCAAAAGCCTGAGGCAATCGTCTGATAATAAAGCCGGTGGTCAAAAGGGGCATAAAGGTAACTGCCTTAAGTCAGTTGATAATCCTGATTATGTTGTCTATCACACACTTCTGGAATGTCATGATTGCCATACTTCCCTTCTTGATGTTGAGCCACTCAAGCATATTGAGCGTCAGGTGTTTGAATGGGGAAAGCCCGGTTGCCCCGAGGTAACCGCTCACAGGGCAGAGGTGAAGGTTTGTTCCTGTGGTCACCATAATCAGGCAGCTTTTCCCAAGGGAGTGACCGCTGCCGTACAATATGGGCCGTCAACAAAGGCCATGGCCGTCTACCTGAACCAGTATCACTTTATTCCTTACAAGAGAGTGTCAGAATATTTTCATACCGTTCATAACATGAGCCTCAGTGCAGGCAGTGTTGCCAACTTCGTTGCAGCAACTTACGAAAACCTCGCCTCTACTGAACAGGTCATCAAGGATGCTCTAAAGGAGACGCCTGTTGCTGGCTCCGATGAAACGGGTATGAGGGTGGACGGTGACCTCTGGTGGCTACATATCCTGCGGGATGATCAGTGGACACTCTACCATCTTGCACAAAAGCGTGGCTGCGAAGGCATGGATGCCATGGGTATATTGCTCACGTTTACCGGCGTGCTGGTTCATGACCACTGGAAACCCTACTTTACCTATGCGGCAGTACACGTATTGTGCAACGCCCATCATCTGCGCGAGCTTCAGGGTGTGGTAGACAGGGATGCCAACCAGCTGGCTCTGCGCTTAATGAAACTGCTGCGGCTCAGCTGGCATTATTGTAAAGGGTTTAACACTATTGGAATGCTACAGATGCCGTCTGTTCTGCAAGAGCGCATAGAAGATATTTATGATCGTATACTCAAGCGCGCACTGGCGAAAGAAGCCGCTTATATGGAGAGGCAGCGGCAAGAGCTGGGACGAAAGAAGGTAAAGAGAACCAAGGCTTATAACCTGTTCAAGAGGCTCATTGATTACAAGGAAGAGACACTGCGTTTCATGACGGACTTCACAATCCCTTTCGATAACAACGGCAGCGAAAGGGATGCCAGGATGGCAAAGCTGAAGCAGAAAATCTCAGGCTGCTTCAGGAATGATTACGATGGTTCCATGTTTACACGGATCCGCAGCTACGTGTCGTCTGCGAAAAAGCAAGGAAAGAATATATTCCACTCCATTTATAGAGCTGTAGAGAATTACGGCAATCTTCCGCTTCTTGGGGCTGAATAGTTACGAAAAATCCTTTTATGGTTCGGTTTTGATATGAATAGTGCTAAGGGTCTTGAATGTGCAATATGTTATGACTCAATATGTTGTGACTCAAAAAAATACAAAAGCATCCAGCTGACATGCGGACATGTTTTTGGTAAATCATGCATGCGGAAATGGGTGGAAAGTTCCAACCAAAAAAAATGCCCTGCCTGTACCAATCAATTAACTGATAACAAGATAAAAGAGATAAAAAATATCCCATTGCAGGAGCGTGTGGTCATTTTTTTGCAAAAAACGAGTAAACTTA